>JAEUJG010000289.1 GCA_016794765.1 Spirochaetaceae bacterium
TCTCCGCCGCGCGCTTTCGCTGCGCCTCGGTCATCGTGCCCGAGCGCTTGCGCGTCGCGTGGCTCAAGTCGAGGACGAAGCGCGAGGCGGCGGTGATCGAGATCGCGATCTCGCTCGGGAAATACTGGGACACGTCGAAGCTGACGAAACCGTCGGCGGTTACCTTCTCAAGAGCGCGTGCCTCGGGCCTGAGCTCCGCGTGGAGGGCGACGGCCTGGCGGGACAGGCGCTCGATGCGGTTGAGGACCGTCCCGCAGGAAAGCGCGAGTGCGCGGCCCATGCCGCGGACGCTTTCCGCGTTCGCGTGGCGAGTGAGGAGATCCTGGTAGTCGACGCGGCGCTTGGCGTAGTAGTCGATGGAAAAGGTCTGGGTCGAGAAGGTCCTGCCGCAGGATCGGCACCGGAAGCGCGGAACCTGGCCGAAGGCCTTCGTACGATGAAAGCCGACGGGAACGAACCAGTCGGCAAGCTTCGGCTCTAAATGATTTTGGCAGCTTGAATTGGGACAGAACGGCGGTGAATACATGAAGTCCTCCTCGCGCCCGAAAAGGCTTGCGAAGAGGACTACGCGTTTTTCAAGCCTCGCTGATTGAAGCTACAAGGTTCGTAACACTACCGGAGCCGCTCCCCGAGCCACGCGACGAGGTCGGCGGTGACTTCGTCCCGGTTCGTCTCGTTCAGGACCTCGTGGCGCGCACCGGGATAGAGCCGCATCGAGAGATCCTTGATGCCGAGCGCGACATAACGCTCATGGAGCTTCTTGAAGCCTCCGGTGGCGCCGCCGCAGGGATCGGCGTCGCCGGCGAACATATAAAGGGGGAGCTCCTTGGGGATGCGGCCCATCGACTCGGGGGAATAGGCGCGCGAGGCGCCGCCCAAGAGGTCGCGGAAGAAGGAAAAGCTGCACAGGAAGCCGCAGCGGGGATCGGCGACGTACTTGTCGACCTCGGCGGGATCGCGGGAAAGCCAATCGAACTTGGTCCGGGTCGGGCCCAGGGCCTTGTTGAAAGAACCGAAACTCATCGAATCAAGGAGGGGCGACTTGGTTTTCCAACCCTTGACGAGACCGCCGAAGGTCGCGATCACGGTGCCGGCGGCGACGAGGGGGCCGGGAACGGGCTCGGGCACGCCCGAGAGGGCGCAGGCAGCGAGACCGGCGCCGTAGGCGGCGATGTAGGCCTGCGACAGCAGGGAACCCATCGAGTGGCCGTAGAGGAAGAGGGGCTTGTTCGCCTGTTCCGCGCGCGCCGCCTGGCCGAGTTCGTGGAGATCGTCCACGACCCGGCGGAAGCCGTCCTTGTCCGCGAACCAGCCGAGTTCCTCCTCGCGCGCCGCGGTGAGACCGTGACCGCGGTGGTCGGGCGCGTAGACGGCCCAGCCGGCCGCGGTCAGCCGCTCGGCGAGCCGGGCGTAGCGGGCGCCGTGCTCCGCCATGCCGTGGGCCACGAGCAGGATGGACCTGGTCTCCCCGTCCGGAAGCCAGCGATGCACGTGGATTTTCTTGCCGTCCGACGCGGTGAAGGAATAGGACGCGGTCTTCATGACTCTGGCTCCTCGATCAGGGGCTTGCGGAATGGTGGAAATAATAGTCCCGCGATTCAGCTCAAGGCAAGCCAAAAAGAGCCGAAAGGGGCTCAAGTTTCGAGGTCCGCGTTCCGATCATGAAAAGGAAGAACCGGAAGGCGAGCGGACTTCCCGCGAGGGACCCACTACTCCCCTTCCCTTCATGATTGTCGGCTGACGCGGAATCGCCTTTAGCGATTTCCGGCGAAACGCCGGAAGGAGGATGAGGAGGCCGCTTAAAGGACGCGGCCGCACCGTCGCCGCGGAGAACCCGCGGAGACCGCATTCCGGCTTTCCCCCGGGCTGCCCTTGAGGGCGGCGACGGGAAAACGCGGGGCAAGGATGCCCCGCGCCAGACATCCAAGGAGGATGGAATATGATCATCAACCACAATCTGAGCGCCATGTACGCGGATCGCCAGCTCAAGGTGAACAACCAGAGCATCGAGAAGAACATGGAGAAGCTCTCTTCCGGCCTCAGGATCAACCGCGCCGGCGACGATGCCTCCGGCCTCGCCGTTTCCGAGAAGATGCGCTCCCAGATCCGCGGCCTCAACCAGGCGTCCAAGAACGCCGCCAACGGCATCTCCTTCATCCAGACCACCGAAGGCTACCTCCAGGAGACGCAGGACATCCTCCAGCGCATGCGCGAGCTCTCCGTCCAGGCCTCCAACGGCGTCTACACCGCCGAAGACCGCATGCAGATCCAGGTCGAGGTGAGCCAGCTCGTCGACGAGATCGACCGCATCGCCAGCCACGCGCAGTTCAACGGCATGAACCTCCTGACCGGCCGCTTCGCGAAGGACAACGGCGAGAACGGCGTGACCGGCTCGATGTGGCTCCACATCGGCGCCAACATGGACCAGCGCGAGCGCGTCTTCGTCGGCACGATGACCGCGAAGGCCCTCGGCGTGCGCGCCGTGGGCAACGACGAGATCGTCTCCCTCGAGAGCCCCGACGGCGCGAACCGCACCATCGGCGTCCTCGACGAGGCCCTGAAGCGGGTCAACAAGCAGCGCGCCGACCTCGGCGCCTA
>JAEUJG010000358.1 GCA_016794765.1 Spirochaetaceae bacterium
GGAGACGTGGAACTCGAGGCCGCCGCCATAGGCCTTGGCGTCGACGGCGAGCCTGCCCGCGAGATTGAGGAAGGTGCCCGAAGAAACCTCGACGGGGCCGCCGGCCAGGGAGGCGAGGTCGAAGTTCCGGACGCCGAAGGCGAAGGAAGAATAGGCGCCGCCGAGGGCGATGGAGATGGCGGGCCTTCGGGGGCCGTCGCGGAAGAGGACGTAGCGGAGCTTGGCCGAGACGCCGACCGCGGAAAGGCTAGGATCCATCGAATTCAGGGTGGGCACGAGGCCGGCCAGACCCGAGGGCAGGAAGATACCGTTCGCCAGCACCTCAAGGTTGCGCGTGAGGCCGAAGCCGAGGCCGAGGCTCAGTCCGGGGTAGGGGAAGACCTTGCTGATCGTCTGGTAGGTGGAGGCGCCGAGGGCGGTCTGGAGGAGGCTCGGCATCGGCAGGGCGAACTTCCACGCATAGGAGCCGTCCGTGAGCGCCTCCGCGAGGCCCTTCCCCGTATCGGCGCCGAGGCCGAGGAGGGTGAAGCTGCCGTGGGGGAAGCCGCCCCTGAAGGCCGCCTCGCCGACGATGTCGCTCGAGATCGCCGCCTGGAAGAGGTGGGGCGCCGCGCTCCGGCCGACGCTCGCCATCAGCGCCTCGAAGTCGTCGGCGAGGGAGGGGAGGAGCTGGGCGAAGGCTCCGGCGACAAGGGTGAGGCCCAGGAGGGCCACGGCGATGGGCTTTTTCATTGCATCTCCTGGAAGACGGCGATGATCGGACAAGTCAAGTATACACGAAGGCTGGCGCGGCGCCAGCCGATATGCCCCGCCCGCTGCGCCGCGGAGCGTTTCCGCTCAACGCGTCGGTCCGCGGCGCGGGCTCGAGTTCCTCTCCCAGAAGACGCCGTCCTCGTAGCCCTGGATCCGGGGCTCGGTTCCGGCGAGTTCGAGGCGCCGCAGGGCGTGGAGGCAATGCTCGGCGTCGAGCTCCACGCCGACGAAGCGGCGGCCGAGCTTCTTCGCGACGACAGCGCTGGTGCCCGAGCCGAGGAAGGGATCGAGGATCCGGCCGCCGGGGGCGACCGAGGCGAGGAGGAGCTTGGCGAGGAGCTTTTCCGGCTTTTGCGTGGGGTGGGGGGTGTTTTCCGGCATCGACCAATAGGGCACGGTGAGGTCGGTCCAGATGTTGGAGGCGGCGGTGTCGCGGTAGCGGCCCGCTTCGTCCTCGACCCAGTCCTTGGGCCGGCCCGCCTCGTCGCGGTAGGGCGCCCGCACGAGGCGGCGCTGGCGCACGGCCGCCGTGTCGAAGCGCCAGGTTTCGGAAGTGGTTGCGAACCAGATCTCCTCGTGGGCGCTCTTCCAGTTCGCGGCGGCGGCGCGGCCCTTTTCCCGCTCCCAGACGATCTTGTTCCGCACGACGAGGCGCCGCGAAAGGGCGCGGTAGAGCGCCGAACTGCCGCGCCAGTCGCCGAAGACGTAGACGCTCGCGTCCGGCTTGAGGAGTGGGAGGGCCGCGTCGAGCCAGGCGCCGGTATAGGCCTCGTAGGCCTCGTCGTCCATGCGCCGGCCCCGCTCCGCGCCGAAGTCCTTGGCGAGGTTGTAGGGCGGGTCGGCGACGAGGAGGTCGAAGGAGGCCCGGGGAAGGCGCGGCAGGACGGCCAGGCAGTCGCCCTGGATGACGCGGTCCTCCGCTTCCGGCCAGGCGATCGGATCCGTGCCTCCGCCGAGGATCGCGGCCCCGGCGAGGAGGGGCGCGAGCCGGTCCCGATCGGCGTCGTCGAGGCGGAGGCTGCGGTTGCGGGGGCTCGGGGCGTGGGTCACGGGAGGGAGTGTACGGCTCTCCCCGAGCCCGGGGCAAGGGGCGCCGCGCGCTTCGGCGCCGCCATGGCGGGGCGCCGCGGACCCTTCCCTCGGGGCGTTGCGCGAATGCGCGTCCGCGCTTCTTGTTCCAAGGCCCCCGTTCGCACTACAATGTATCGAATATGGCCGAAGGCAAGCCTCTCATCGTCCAAAGCGACCTCTCCCTCCTCCTCGACGTGCACGATCCCGCCTTCGAGGAGGCCCGGGCGGCCGTAGGCGCCTTCGCGGGCCTCGAGAAGAGTCCCGAACACCTCCACACCTACCGCATCGACCCCCTCTCGCTCTGGAACGCGGCCAGCGCGGGCCTCGGGCCCGACGAGGTGCTCGAGGTCCTGGAGCGCTTCGGCCGCTACGACCTGCCGCAGGACGTCACCTTCATCGTCCGCGACACGATGTCCCGTTTCGGCCGCCTGGTCCTCG
>JAEUJG010000359.1 GCA_016794765.1 Spirochaetaceae bacterium
CCCCTGCCCGAAGGGGCCGGCTTCCGCCTCGTGGACCGCGCGGGCAACGCGGCCGTCCTGGCTCCGGAGCTCCTCGTGGACCGGGAGCGCGACAAGCCCGTGGTCGAGATCCAGGCGCCGGCCGAGCTCGAGGTGATCAGGGCGGATTTCGTCGTCTCGGGTTCGGCGGTGGACGACGACGGCGTGGCGGCCGTGAGCTATCGCCTGGACGGCGGCGAGTGGATCCGCCTCGAACCGAAGGGCGCAGGCTTCTCGGTGCCAGTCTCCCTCGCCGCCACGGCCGACAACGAGCATCTCGTGGAGGCTTTCGCCGAGGATCTCTACGGCGTGAAGGGCGAGACCGCCGCGAGGCGCTTCCGCGTCTCGCGCGAGGAGCCCCTGGCGCGCATGGTCGCCCCCGTCATCGCCAAGCCCCAGCGCGGAGTCGTGGAGCTCTCGGGCGAGGCCTCGGACGCGAACGGCATCGACTCCCTCAGCCTGTCCTTCGACAACGCGACCGTTTTCGGCCGCGCTTCCGGCGCCGAGGCCTGGCGCTATCCCCTCGACACGCGGATCCTGGCCGACGGCCTCCACGCGATCGCCGTGAAGCCGCTCGACAAGTACGAGACCGAGGGCTTCTACGCGACCCTCGTCAACGTGGACAACACGCCGCCGCGCTCAGAGCTTTCCCTGCCCCTGGACGGCGGGACCTACGCGGGCGCCGTTCCCTTCAGCGGCCGGGTTTCGGACAACGTGTTGCTCGAGTCGGCGAGGATCGAGGTGGCGCGCGTCGGCCAGGCCTCGCCGCCGCTCCTCGTCGTCGACCTCGGTCGGACCGCCGTGGTCCGCCGGGACGTCGACGTCTCGGCCCTGCCGCCGGGCGACTACACGGTCCGCCTCGTCGCGCGGGACCGCGCGGACAACGAGGCCGTCGCGAGCCGCGACATCGTCCTCAAGGCCGGCCGCCCGGCGGACAGCGTGGAGATCCTCTTCCCCGCGGAAGGGGAGTCCCTCGCGGGCGCCGCGAGGCTCTACGGTCGCGCCGCCGTCTCGGGCGGCGTGAGTTCCGTCACCCTGCTCGCGGAGGGCGCCGACCTGGGCTCCGCGCCGGTGGACGCGCGCGGCCACTTCGCCTTCGACCTCCCAACCGACAAGCTGGTCCCCGGCCCGCTGGTTTTCGTCACGCGGGCGACGAGCGCCGACGGCCGGGTCGTCGAGTCGCGGCCCGTCTCGGTGACCTGGTCCCGGCTCGGCCCCTGGGTGACGGTCGAATCGCTGCCCGCCGGCTCCTTCGTGCCCTACAGGCCCTACCTTTCGGGCAGGGCGGGCTTCGTGGCGGATGCGCCCGACCCGAAGGACAAGGCCGCGGTGGAAGCCTTCCGCAAGGGCGAGGCGGGGCGCCGGGTGCAAAAGGTCGAGGTCAGCCTGGACAACGGCCGGACCTTCCTCAAGGCCCAGGGCGGAGAAAAATGGCGCCTGCGGCTCGAGACCCAGGACTACCCCGAGGGCGGCCTCCACCTCATCGTCCGCGCCGTCTTCAAGGACGGCTCGTCGGCGGTCGCCAAGACCCTCCTCGCCCTCGACAAGACGCCGCCCGAGGTCGCCATCGAGCGGCCCGCGGAAAACGGCCGGTTCAACGGCGAGATCCGCGCCGCGGGTGTCGCCTCCGATCTCTCCGGTCTCGACTTCGTGGGCCTCTCCCTACGGAAGGGCGACAAGAGGAGCTACGAGCTTCCGGCCTTCATCCAGGGACTGTATGTCGACGCCCACGCCTTGGGCGCGACCTATTACGACGTCGGGCTTGGCCTGTCCTTCTTCCAGGACAACGTCAAGCTGCAGGCCATGCTCGGCAAGGCTCCGGAGGAAGGCCGCTTCGGCGGCGACGTCTACGGCGCCAAGCTCCTCGCCAACCTCGCCTACCTGCCCGCCTCCTTCCTCTTCGGTCCCGACTGGGACTTCCTCTCCGCCTCGCTGGCCTTGGGCGCGAATTTCTCCTACTTCAGCAAGACCTCGAGCGGCTCGGGCCTGATCCTGGGCGCCGTCGTGGCCCAGGTCGAGTTCCCGAAGATCACGCTCAAGACCTGGCCCTTCCTGAAGAAATACTCGTTTTACACCGAGGGCCAGGCCTGGTTCGTCTCATCCGACGTGCAGGGCGGCATCGAGCTTCGGCTGTCTTTCGGGGCGCGGATCGGGCTCTTCTAGCGGGCCGCGGCGCGCCGTCGCGCCGCGGCTCCGGCCGCCGCCACGCATTACGCGTTGAACGAAAGAGCGCGCCCCGCGGGGCGCGCTCTTTCCCTTTCCGCCCCGGCGGGACGAAAGGTCAGTGGACGTAGGACCTGAGCGTGTCGCGGGCGATCAGGAAGCCGCGCTTGACGAGCTCCTCGCTCCCTTCGAAATCGCGGTCCTCGTGCTCCACCGAGACGACGCCGTCGTAGCCGGCGCGGTAGAGGGCCGCCACGAAGCGCTTCCAGTCGATGTCGCCGAGGCCGGGGAGCCGCGGCACCTGCCAGCCCATGCCGAGCGAGAGGATGCCGTTGCGGTAGAGGCCTTCGCGGTCGATCATGAGATCCTTCGCGTGCACGTGGAAAATGCGGGAGCCGAATTCCCGGACGACCCGCTCGTGGTCGATCATCTGCCAGACGAGGTGCGAGGGATCGAGGTTGAGGCCGAAGTTCCCGTCGGGGATGATCTCCCAGAGGCGCTTCCAGACCGCCGGCGAGGTCGCGAGGTTCTTGCCGGCGGGCCACTCGTCCGCGCTGAAGAGCATGGGGCAGTTCTCGATGCCGATCCTCACGCCGCGTTCGGCCGCATAACGCACGATCGGCGGCCAGGCCGCCGCGAAGGCTTCGAGGTTCTCCTCGAGGCCCTTCCGCCAGTCCCTGCCGACGAAGGTGCCGACGACCGGCGCCTCGAGGAGGGCTGCCGCGTCGATGACGCGTTTCAGGTGCGCGACCGCCTGCCCGGCGGCGGCGGGGTCGGGATCGAGGGGATTGGGGTAATAGCCGAGGCTCGAGACGACGAGGCCCCGTTCGGCCAGGAGGGCGCGGATTCGCGCCGCCCCCGCGCGGTCGAGCGAGGCCGCGTCGACGTGCGACACGCCGGCGTAGCGCCGCTCCGCCTTGGCGGAGGGCCAGGCGGCCAGTTCGAGGGCTTCGAAGCCGTTCGCCGCGGCCCAGTCGGCGACCGCCTCTAGCGCGAGCCCGGGGAAGGCCGCCGTGAAGAGTCCGAGTTTCATGCCTTGCCTCCCTTCACGGGCGGCACGGCCACCCAGGCGCCCGACTTGGAGCTTTCGAGAAGGGCGTCGCAGAGGAGCATCTCCGCGTGCCCGTCGTCGAAGGTGGGGAAGCCGCGGGGGGCGGAGAAGTCGCCCGCCTCGACATAGCGGTAGAACTCCGCGAACATCCGCGCGATCGTGTCCGCATAACCTTCCTGGTGGCCGCCGGGATAGGCGGACAGGCGCGCGGCCGCCGGCGTGAGGAGGCTCGGGTCCTTCATGAGGAGGCCGTTCGGCTCGTTCCGGCGGCCGATCCACAGGGAATTCGGTTCCTCCGAGTCCCAGGCCATCGAGGAGGCCGAGCCGTCGATCTCGAATCGCAGCGAGTTCTTGCGTCCCGCCGAAACCTGCGAAACGACGAGGGAGCCGCGCGCCCCTCCTTCGAAGCGGAGGAGGATGACGGCGGCGTCCTCGCTCGTTACCGGCGCGGGCGCGAGGCCGGACGCCGGGGCGCCGCCCGCGGCGGTGAAGGTTTCGACGGGGCCGACCGGCCGGCGACGCACGGGATGCATCGTCGCGAAGTCGGCGAAGACCGCTTCGATCCTCCGCCCCGTGGCGTAGGCGACCATGTCCAGCCAGTGCGTGCCGATGTCGGCCACCGCGCGGAGCTCCCCGCCGGCCGCCGGCTCCAGGCGCCAGTTCCAGTCGGTGTCGAGAAGGAGCCAGTCCTGGAGGTAGGCCCCGTGCACGAGGAAGGGCGCGCCGATGTCGCCCCGCGCGACGCGTTCGCGCGCCTCCCGCACGAGCGGGTAGAAGCGCAGGTTGTAGTTGACCGCGGCGACGAGGCCCGAGGCCCGGGCCAGGCGCGCGAGGCGCTCGGACTCGGCGCTCGTGGCGGCGAGGGGCTTCTCGCACACGACGTGCTTGCCGGCCGCGAGCGCCGCCTCGGCGTAGGGGGCGTGGAGCGCGTTCGGCACCGCGAGGTGGACCACCGAGACCGCGGGATCGGCGAGGGCGGCCTCGTAGGAGGGGTAGGCCCGTTCGATGCCGAGTTCGCGGGCTTTTCGCGCCGCGGTTTCCGCGTCCCGCTCCACGAGCCCCGCGACGGGAACGCCGAGGCGGCGAAGCGCCTCGAGATGCGCGGGGCCGATAAAGCCCGTACCCACGATGAGGGCGCGGGGCCTTGGGCTTTGGCTCATGACGATGCTCCTAGAGGCCGCGCTCGGGCGTCACGTCGCGCATGAGCCGGCCCACGTTCGTATGGGAGAATACCTCGTCGAGGACGAGGATTGCGGCTCCGA
>JAEUJG010000383.1 GCA_016794765.1 Spirochaetaceae bacterium
TGCAGCTCCTGGGCGGCGCGGTCGCGGTGGCGGGCGTCTGGCTCGCCACCGTGCCTTCCCGGCGCGCCGCCGCCGCCGAAAAGGCCGCCGCCGCCTAGCCCGGATTTTCCCGGCGGCCGCGCGGCGGTTCGGGCAGGCGCCCGCTTGCGGGCTTCGCCTCAGTCGCCGAAGGACACTCCGAGCCACTTTTTCCAGTCGGACTGCGCGGCCGCGATCATGCCGATGCCGACCTTCGCGGTGGTTTCGGCGACGAGCCAGTCCTTGCCCCCGAAGGAGAAGCGCTGGCCGCCGCCCGGCACGTCGACGCCGGCCATCGCGTGCGAGTAGTCGCGCGAGAGCATGAGGATGGCATCCACGCCGCGGCGCTCGAGGACGATGGCCATCACCATCGCGCGGGAGTCGCAGTCGCCGCGGGATTCGTGGGCCGCGCTGAAGGGATCGACGAAGTCGATGCCCTCGAGGTCGCGCTCGTACTTCCAGTCCTGGACCCAGGCGAGGAGGCGGCGGGCCGCCTCCGTCGGGTCGTCGGGGAGGCGGCGGTCGAGCTCCAGGGCCAGGCGGTCCAGTCGCCGCGCCGACTCGCGGTAGATCATCCGGTAACAACGGGCCCAGGCGGCCTTCCAGAGATCCTCCGTTTCGCCGTAGGCCTCGAGGACGCGGAATTCCCGGCCGGCGACGCCCGCGCACTGCTCGGCCTCCTCCGTGCTGAAGGGCAGGACGAAGCTTTCGCCCCCGAAGACGACCTTGCGGGTCTCTTCGCGCGCGGCGGGCCAGGGCAGAAGATATTGGCTCAAGGGGCCGGGCGAGCGGCGGGCGGCGCGGTCGGCCGAAAAACAATCGAGGGACGATAGGATGAAGTCGGCGTAGGCTTCGAAGCGAGCTTCGTCGCAGAAGGCGAGGAGGGCGACGTGCTTCTCCGCGGCGGCGGCGCCGGTCGCGCCGGTCGCGCCCGAGGGGGCGGAGCCCGGCGGGGCCGTAAAGTCGGGCGTCGCCGGCCGCGGCGGAGCCGCTTGGGCCGCCGGAGCCGCGGGCGGGCGCGCCGCCTCGATGAAGATCGCGTAGCCCCGCTTCCTGGCGCCGCCGAGGGAGAAGGACAACTCGGCGAAGACGGCGTTCCGCCGTTCGTAGACGAAGGTTTCGCGCTCGCCGTTCGAGCCGATGCGCACGAGGCTGTCGTTCGCGAAGGCCTCGGCCCCCGCGAAGCGGCCCGAGTCGTAGGCGAGGATGTCGAACTCGAGGCCGCCGGCCGGATCCTCGAAGGAAAAGCGGCTTTTCCCGTCGCCTTCCTTGAGGCGGAAACCTTCGGGCAGGTCGACGAAGAAGCCGGATTCGGACCACAGCTCCTCGCCGGCGAGGCGGGCGGGCAGGGGCGGAGCCAAGGCGAGGAGGGCGAGGAGGCCGAGGGCGACGAGTGCTTTCATGCTTAGATGATCGGCGCGGCGCCCGCCGCGGGCAAGCGGACTAAGGGTGGGAGTTCGCCGCGGGGCCCAGGGAAAGTCGCGCCTTGTTCCGCTTCTCGAGTTCGGCGAAGATCAGTATGGCGTTCCAGCGATACACGATGGTCCGCGGCACGGCGAGCTTTCTGAGGCTCGGATCGGCGAAGTCCACGGCGACAAGGGAGTCTCCGGCGAGAAAGGCATACTCGAAACCGTTCCGCGCGAGGAGTTCTTCCGCCTCGGCCGAGCCGACGCCGAAGGGAAAGGCGAAGAGCCGGGGCCGCGTTCCGGTCAGGCGCTCCAGGGCCGGGCCCGTACGCTCGATCTCCCCCCGGGCCTTGCGCGGATCCTCGGCGAAGGCCTGGGCCGTAAGGTACTCGTGGTGATAGCCGTGGGAGCCGAGGCCGCAGCCCGCCGCAAGGATCCGGCGAAGTTCGTCGCGGCCCAGGCTGAAGCCCGTCCTGCCGATGACGGCCGGATAGACGAAGAGCGTCGGCCTGATGCCCCGCGGCGCGAAGACCTTGTCGTAGGCCTCCGCGACGGTCCGGTGGCCGTCGTCGATGGTGACGACGATGTTCGCCTCGCCCTCGATGCGGCCGGCGATCGCGTCCTCCAGGCTGACGAAGCGGTAGCCGAGGGTGGTGAAGCGGTCGAGCTGCCCGGCGAGGGTTTCGAGGTCGAAGTCCATCGAGGACGAGCCGCTTGAGAGGAAGGTATGGTAGTCGAGGATGAAGGCCTTGCCCGCCGCTGAAGCCGGGGCGGAGCCGATACAGGCGGGTACCAGAAGCATGGTTAGGGCGAGGATGCCGGTGCG
>JAEUJG010000509.1 GCA_016794765.1 Spirochaetaceae bacterium
TCTTCTTCGAGGACTTCCGCGCCGAGTCCAGGAAACTCCTCGACGACTTCGGTCCCGAGACCGTCCGCCCCTGGCGCTACGAGGGAAGGCAGTTCGTCGCCTTCCGGAACGACCGACTCCTCGTCCTCGGCCTCGGGCTGTCCACCTACGCCGGCGGAGCCCACGGCATGCACGGCGTCCGCTACGCGATCATCGACGTCAGGGAAAACCGCCTGCTCTCGCCCCGCGACGCCTTCGTCCCCGGTTGCGACGAAAAACTCTCCGACCTGCTCGACGCCAAGGTCCGCGGGGCCTTCGGCTTCGAGCCCGGCGCCTCCCTCGCCGCCAGCAAGCTTTTCCTGACCGACCGCATTCCCCCGACGAACAACTTCTTTGTCTTCGGCGGCGGCGTCGGCTTCCACTACAACGCCTACGAGATCGCGCCCTATTCGACCGGCGACGTCTGGGTGGAAATCCGCTGGGACGAGCTCGGCGACTGCCTGGCGCCCGGTTTCCGCGAGCGCTACGGCTTTTAAGGAGCCCAAGGAGGTCCCGCCATGACGGAAAGCCTCGAGATGTACCTCGAGACCATCAGTCTCCTCCACGACCGCGACCGGATAGCGCGGGTGACCGACATCGCCCGCGAGCTCAAGGTGTCCAAGCCTTCCGTACACACCGCCCTCCACGAACTGGAGCGCCGCGGCCTCATCGAGCACGAGCACTACGGCGAGGTCTTCCTCACGCCGAGCGGCAAGGCGACGAGCGCCGCCATCCGCGAGCGCCACGGCATCCTCACCGCCTACCTCCGCGACGTCCTCGGCGTCTCGCCCGCCGTCGCGGAGCAGGACGCCTGCCGGATGGAGCACATCATCTCCGAGGAGACGATGTCGCGCGTCTCGGAAGCCTGGGGGCTCGCGCGGCAGCTGAAGGGCGGGGAGCCGCCCGCGGGCGGCCTCTCCCGCTGAGGGCCGCCGCCGCGCGTCCGGCGCCGCCCCGCGGGCATCCCGCGGGGCGGTTTTTTTCGCCTAACGCGCCGCCGCGGGCGCGGGGCGGGCGACCTTCGCGCCGACGCCGCGCGCGACGAGGAGATTGAGGAGGGCGATCGCCGCGCCGCCGAGGAAGACGATCTTGTAGCCGCCCGCGCCGCCGCGCCAGGCGAGGCCGCCGAGCATGGGCAGGAACATCGAGACGACATGGTCGATGCTGATGCCGAGGGACAGGGTCGGCGCGAGCTCTTCGGGCGAGCGGACGATCTGCTTCGCGTAGATGGCGCGCGTCATGCTGACCGCGTCCGAGGCCTGGTCGAGGACGTAGAAGCAGGCGATCGCGACGAGGGCCGCGCCGCGCGGCAGGAGCTCCGGCGCGAAGGCGTAGCCGAGGCAAAGGCCGATCGTGAGGATGGCCTCGCCGGAGAAGACCGCCCGCGCGCCGAGCCGGTCCGTGAGCCGGCCGACGGCCGGCTTCGCGAAGAGGCCGAGGACGGCGACCACGAAGAAGAGTAGGGTCATGATCGAGACGGGCTGCTTGAAGTAATCGACGAGCATCCACGGCCCGAAGGTGATGAAGAGCTGCTTGCGCGCGCCGAAGAGGATCGAGAGGAGGTAGTAGCGTCCGTACTCCTTCCGGACCACGAAGCGCTTCCCGGACAGGCGCTCCCGGCGCGGCCGCATCGCGAGAAGTGCGAGCGCGGCCAGGGCGTAGCAGATCGAGCCGGAGGTGAAGGCGGCGCGGTAGGAGAGGCCGGCGTACTTGAAGAGGACGAGGAGGAGGGCCGCGCCCGCGAGGAGGGCCGCGGTCGCCGCGATCTGGATCTTGCCGAGGACCGAGCCTTCCTTGCCGTCGGCGGCGAAGCTCATGCCCAGGGAATTCTGCAGGGGCATGAGGATGTGCTGGCCGCTCGAAAAGAGGAAGACCGAGCCGACCATGAGGCCGAAGGAGGCCGGGATCCAGCCGAGGGCGAGCATGCCCGCCGCGGCGGCGAGGCCGGCGACGCCGGCGATGCGCGTCTCGCCGATGGCCGCGAGGATGCCCACGAAAAGGCTGACGAGGAAGCCCGGCGTCTCGCGCGGGAACTCGAGGAAGGTCCTTTGGGCGACGTCGAGGGCGAAGTAGTCCTTGAGGTAGTTGTTGAAGGCGGTCGCGTTGGCGCAGGAGCCGAAGGCCGCGAGTATCGTCGCGAGGATGAAGAGCCTGAAATCGCGGTCTTGGCCCTCGCCGAGGGCCGCGCGAATGGTGGTACGCATGCCCCGTTATAGCATGGACGGCGGGGATTGGGAATGGCGCCGTCCGTCGCGCCGGGCCCGGACGGGCCGGGCCGCGGAGCCGGAACGCTTCTCCGGGACCCGCCCGCGCGGGGACGAAAAGGAGGCCGCCCCGGCGGGGCGGCCTCTCGTTTCATGCGGGGATTTCCGGAACGCGCCGCGCTTCTAGGCCTTGGCGACGGCCGCCTTCCAGGTCTTGTCGCCGGCCTCGATTTCGGAGAAGGCGCCGGCGGAACCGGGGACGGCCGCGCCCTCGGCCCAGGAGACCGCGGCGGCCAGGGTCTCGCTCGCGACGAAGTCCCGGTGGGAGGCGAGGGCGCCCTTGAGCTCGTCGTCGCCGGCGAGGGTGAGCTTGATGCGGTCGGTCACCTCGAGGCCCGCTTCCTTGCGGAGGGTCTGGACGCCGCGCACGAGGTCGCGGACCCAGCCTTCCTCGAGGAGGGCGCGGTCGATCCCGGTGTCGAGGGCCACCGTGAGGCTGCCCTCGTTCTGGACGCGGAGGCCCGCCTTTTCGCCGCGGCGCACGTCCAGCTTCTCGAGCGTGAGCTCGACCCGCCGGCCGGCGGCCTCGACGAAGACCTTCTCCCCGGCCAGGACGCGCGCCACCTCGCGGCCGGGCAGCCGCTCGATGATCTCGGCCGCTGCCTTCATGTCCTTGCCGAGCTCCTTGCCGAGGACGCGGAAATTCGCCTTGCAGGAGTACTCGACGAGCTCCTCCTCGTCCTCGCGGAAGACGACCTCCTTGACGTTGAGCTCCTCGCGGAGGAGCTCCTCCATCTCGGCCAGGACGGCCCGCTCGGCGGGATCCTTCGTCACGAGGTGGACGGCCTTGAGGGGCTGGCGGATCTTGATGTCGTGCTGGACGCGGAGGGCGCGGCCCATGGAGACGGCGCGGCGCGCCCAGGCCATCTTGCGCTCGAGCTCCCCGTCGCGGAGGGCCTCCTCGCACTCGGGCCAGCGCGCGAGGTGGACGGACTCGGGGTCGCCC
The DNA here is from genome assembly GCA_016794765.1 of Spirochaetaceae bacterium. GTDB lineage: Bacteria > Spirochaetota > Spirochaetia > Treponematales > Rectinemataceae > JAEUJG01. The sequence goes on from JAEUJG010000509.1 coordinate 3,229, forward strand.
TCCGCGCGCAGGTTGCGCCAGATCTCCTCGGAGACGAAGGGCACGATGGGCGCCATCACGAGCGAGAGGCGCTTCAGCACCCGGTACAGCGTGGCGTAGGCTTCGGCCTTGTCGGCCGCCCCCCCCGGTCCCGCCTCGTCGGCGGAGCGCCAGAAGCGGCGGCGGGAGCGGCGGATGTACCAGTTGTTGAGGAGGTCTATGAAGTCGACGACGGGCGCGATCGCGCGCTGCATGTCGTAGGCTTCGAGGCCGGCCGTCGCGTCGCGGACCATGGCCTCGCAGACGGAGAGGATCCAGCGGTCGAGGGAATTGGCGGGAGCCGCGCCCGCGGCCCCGGCGAGCTTCCCCGGCCAGCCGTCGATGTTCGCGTAGGTGACGAAGAAGCCGTAGGCGTTCCACAGGGGAATGATGACGCTCTTCAGGACCTCGCGTACGCCCTCGTCGGTGTAGATGAGGTCGTCCGCGCGCGTGACCGCGGAGTTCATGAGGAAGAGCCGGAGCGCGTCGGCGCCGAACTTGTTCATGACCTCGTTGGGGTCGGTGTAGTTCCTGAGGGACTTGGACATCTTCTTGCCGTCGCCGGCCAGGACGAGGCCGTTGACGACGCAGGCCTTGAAGGCCGGCTCGTCGAAGAGGGCGGCCGCCAGGACGGTGAGGGTGTAGAACCAACCGCGGGTCTGGTCGAGGCCCTCCGCGATGAAGTCGGCGGGAAAGTGGTCCTCGAAGCGCTTCTTGTTCTCGTAGGGGTAGTGGACCTGGGCGTAGGGCATCGCGCCCGACTCGAACCAACAGTCGAGGACCTCGGGGATGCGCCTGGTCTCGCCGCCGCACCGGCACTTCCACGTGATCTTGTCGACGAAGTGCTTGTGGAGGTCGGTCGGCCGCGTGCCGGAGAGTTTCTCGAGCTCGTCGCGGCTTCCGACACAGGTGGTCTTGCCGCAGGATTCGCACTTCCAGATCGGGAGGGGGTTGCCCCAGTAGCGGTTGCGGCTGATGGCCCAGTCGCGCGCGTTCTCGAGCCACTTGCCGAAGCGTCCGTTCTGGATGTGGGAGGGCACCCAGTAGATCTTGGAGTTGGCCTTGAGCATCTTCTCCTTGACGGCGGGGACCTTCACGAACCAGGAGCCGACGGCGCGGTAGATGAGGGGGTGCTCGCAACGCCAGCAGTGCGGGTAGGCGTGGAGGATCTGGTCGCGCTTGACGAGCTTGCCCTCGGCCTTGAGCCGCTCCATGATGTCCTTGTCGCAGTCCTTCACGAAGCGGCCGGCGTAGTCGGCCACGTCGGGGGTGAACCTGCACTCGGCGTCGACGGGGCAGATCGTGGGGACGCCCGTGCCCTTCAGCACCTCGTGGTCGTCCTCGCCGAAGCCAGGCGCGGTGTGGACGATGCCGGTGCCGTCTTCCGTCGTGACGTGGGCGCCGAGCACGGTCCGGAAGGCGCCCTGCTCCCGGGCGGCGGCGAAGTAGGGGAAGAGGGGCTCGTATTCGAGGCCGGCGAGCTCCGAGCCCTTCTTCCTCCAGGCGATCTCGGCCTTGGCGGGATCCTTGTAATAGGCCGCCAGGCGGGACTCGGCGAGGATGTAGCGCTCGGGGGCGCCGTCGGCGCCCTTGTCCACGACGCAGACGTAGTCGATGTCCGGGCCGAGGCAGAGGGCGAGGTTGGAGGGGAGGGTCCAGGGCGTCGTCGTCCAGGCGAGGAGGAAGGTGCGCCCGTCGGCGACCGCGGCGCCGCCCGACGCGTCCGGCGCCGCCTTGACCTTGAAGCGGATCGTGATCGCGGGATCGTGGACGTCCTTGTAGCCGCCGAGCTGGAGCTCGTGGTTGGAGAGGACGGTGGAGCAACGGGGGCAGTAGGGGAGGATGTAGTGGCCCTCGTAGACGAGGCCCTTGTCCCAGAGGCTCTTCATCACCCACCAGATGGACTCCATGTAGTCGGGTTCCATCGTCTTGTAGTCGTGGTCGAAGTCGACCCAGCGCCCGGCGCGGGTCATCGTCGCGCGCCACTCCTTCACGTAGCGGAGGACGGAGGCGCGGCAGGCCTCGTTGAAGTTGGCGACGCCGTAGCGCTCGATGTCGGTCTTCGAGTTGAGGCCGAGCTCCTTCTCGATGAGGTTCTCGACCGGGAGGCCGTGGCAGTCCCAGCCGAAGCGGCGCTCGACGCGATAGCCGCGCATGGTCTTGTAGCGCGGAATGATGTCCTTGATGGTCCCCGGAACGAAATGGCCGAAGTGCGGGAGTCCCGTGGCGAAGGGGGGGCCGTCGAAGAAGACGAAGTCCTCGGCGCCCTCGCGCTGCGAGACCGATTTCTCGAAGATCTTCTCCGCTTCCCAGAATCGGACCAAGTCCTCCTCCATCTTGGGGAAGCTGACCTTCGGGTCTACCGGCTTGTACATGATGCTCCTCCTGGCGCGCTGTCCGCGCGGCCGGTCGCCTCCGGGGAGAGGGCGCCGGCTGGCCGCCGACGGGCAGGGCCGCCGCGGTGCGCGAATTCGTGACAGTATGGCACAGGAGGAGCAAGATTTCCAAGCCGCCGGGACGTCGGGCGACGGCTTCGGCGGCGCCGAATCGCCGATTTTTCCCGTTTTTTCAGGCGGCGCGTAGGATGAAGGGAAGACGTTTCGCTATTATTGTCATAGACGATCCCTTGTCTCCCTGGAGTCGACATGAAACCGATGCGAAGCCTTCCCTCTCCCTCCGCCTCCCCCGGCCGGCGCCGCCTGGCCCTCGCTTTCGCGGGGGGCCTCCTCCTCTCGGGCTGCGCGACCCTGGGCAGCGACCTCTTCCTCGTCCGCGCCCTGAGCCCCGAGG
>JAEUJG010000400.1 GCA_016794765.1 Spirochaetaceae bacterium
GAGGAGCTCGCCCGCATGGAGGAGCGCCGGCTGGAGCTCGGCGCCGAGGCCGCGGCCCAGGGCCAGGGCGAGCTCCGGGCGGCGATGGACGGGGAGCGCGATCGCATCCGCACCCTCGCCCAGAAGCTCACGGAGGCCAGCGTCCTCATCGTCCGCAAGCTCCGCTTCGCCCTGACCGCGCTCGAGACCCTGGTGGACGACGAGGCCGCCCAGCGCCGCGTGCTCGAGTCCCTGCGCGGCAGCGTTTCCCTCTTCCGCAAGACCCACACCTTCACGAAGGACCTCGACGAACTCGAGCGCGACATCGCCACCATGACGCGGCTCGCGCTCAACTTCGACACCATCCTCAAGGACAACCTCGGCCCCCTCTCCATCCTCATCGAGGAGGTGACCAAGGTGGACTCCAAGGTCGCGGACAGCCTGGTGGAGATCGAACGCCTCTCCGCCCAGCTCGAGTCGCAGAAGTCCGTCCTCGACCTCGGCTCGCGCTTCGACGACCGCGTCTTCGCCTCCCTCGTGCGCGCCAACGTCCGCCGGGAGGCCCTGGACGGCATCATCGCCGCGATGAGCGATCCCGCCGACGATTTCGCCTCGGTGGGCTTCGAGGCCGAGCTCGCCGCCTCCATCGAGCTCGACTTCAAGGCCCTGGTCGCGAACATGGGCGAGCTCGTCCGCCGGAGCCTTATGGATCTCGGCGGCGGCGGGGCCGAAGCCCGGAGCCTCCCCGCCTCGCCGGCGGGCCTGGCGGGCGCCCCGGCGGCCCTCCCCGCCGTACCCGCGGAGGGAAGCGAACCGGAACCCGAATCGGAAGCGACCGCGGCTCAGTCCGCGCTCGCGGGGGCGCCCGAGCCAATGCCGGCCCCGGCCGCTCCGGCCCCGCCGCCCGAGCCGGAGCCTGCTTCTCAGGCCGCTGGCGCGCCCGCGGCGCCCGACTGGATCTCCGCCCTCGGCAACGAGGGGCCCCGGAAGGCGCAGCGGAGCAAGGGGCCCTATGGCGCGGCGATCAGCCGCGCCGACCCGACCCTCATCGTCTTCCTTCTCGACCGCTCCGGCTCGATGGGCGAGCCCTACGCCAAGGGCCTGACCAAGGCCCAGTACCTGGCCAGGACGGTGGACCGGAGTCTCCTCGAGCTCGCCGTCCGCTGCCACAAGGCCGACGGGATGCGCGACTACTTCCATGTCGCCTGCATCGGCTACGGCGACGACCGCGTGGGAAGCGCCTTCCCTCCGCCGCATGACGCGTCGGATTACGCGCGCATCTCCAGGCTCGGGGAACATCCGCTCAGGCTCGAGACCGGCCCCGACGGCGCCGCCAGTCCCGTCTGGATCGAGCCGCTCGCCTCGGGGGGCACGCCGATGACGGCGGCCTTCACGGAAGCCTGCCGCTTCGTCGCGGGCTGGTGCGACGCCCATCCCAAGTCCTATCCGCCGACGGTGATCAACGTCTCCGACGGGCAGTCGACGGACGGAGACCCGAGCCGGGCCGCCGGGATCCTCAGGCGGCTCCACACCGACGACGGCGAGTGCCTCGTCTACAACCTGCACGTGAGGTCGGGCGGCGGGGCGGAGGTGGTCTTCCCCGACCGCCCGGACCGGCTCGACCAGGACGGCAAGCTCCTCTTCGAAATGTCGAGCGCCTTCCCGCCCCACCTCCTCGAACGGGCGGCCCAATCAGGTTTCCAGGTGGGCCCCGGCTCGCGCTTCTTCGCCTACGGCGCGGGCGCGGAGGTCGTGACGCGCTTCTTCGAGCTCGGCACCAGGCCGACCAGACTGGCGTGAACGCGCGCCCGGCCTCTCCCGAGCGCGCCTTCAGGCGGGCCAAGCTCCTCGCCCTCGCCGAGCATTCCCCGGGCGGCGAGGACCGCTGGGCCGCCGACCCGGGGCGCGGGCGCTGGGCCCTC
>JAEUJG010000428.1 GCA_016794765.1 Spirochaetaceae bacterium
GCGGAGAGGCGCGAGCAGCTCGGAGAGGACGGCGAAGAGCTCGCGGGAGGAACGCGCGGCGAGGGCCCGCGGCCGATGCTTTTCCCGGGCCGCCTGCCAGTCGACGCCGCGCAGGTCGAAGAAGGCGTAGTGCTCGTCGAAGGCCGACCAGAGCGCGTCGAAGACCGCGGCGTTGCTTCGGTCCCTCCCCGCCGCGATCCGAGGGTCACCTCTGAAGGAGGGAATTCGCCCGGCGACGCGGCGCGCCGTGTCGTCGAAGGAGAGGACCAGGACCTCCCCCTCGAGCGAGAATCGTCCCTCCAGGCTGCCGAAGGGCCCGAGGCTTGCGGAGAGCCGGTCGCCCGACAGTCTTCCCGCGAAGGATGGGACGATGGCCGCCGCCGACTCCTCGTCGAACCTGACGCGGTCTCCCTTGATTTCGATGAGGTAGCCGTAGCCCTCGGTCCTCCAGGAGCCCTCGTAGGGTGAGGGCGCGGGCTTCTGGCTCGCGCAGGAGGCGAGGAGGAGTAGGGCCGCGAAGGCCGGGCCCGCCAGGCCCGCGGCCTTGGGCGCGCACGCCGGAACCCTCACGCAAGCTCCTTCGCGAACTCCTCCGCCCAGGCCTTGATGGCCGGCCAGTCCCGCGAATCGAGGGGAGCGTCCTTCTTGACGCCGAAGGCCAGGCGGAGTGGCCAGGGCGCGGGGCCTTGCATGGTTCCGCCGAAGTAGCCCGCCTTCGCGCGGGGCAGGAGGGCCAGGGCGGGATCGAGGAAGGAGAGGGCGCGCCGGCGGGCGCTCGGCCGCCCGAGGCCGTACATGATCGAGAGGAGGAAGAGGCCCGTGGGCTTTCCGGCCAGGACGGCCCGGTGCAGCTCCACGAAGGCCAGCGCCTCCGGTCTCCAGCGGAAGCCGTTGACCGGCGCGCCGATGACGAAGGCGTCGTAGCCTTCGATGTCCTTCGCCTCGCCGAGCGGCGCGCAATCCACCGCCGCCCCGCGCTCGCGGAGCTCGGCGGCGATGGCCTCCGCGGCCCCGCGCGTTCCGCCCGTGGCGCTGAAATACGTGACCAAGACTTTTGCCATATGCTTCTCCTTGCGACTTCATTCCATGCTACGCCCGGCGGCCCGGGCTTGTCCACGAGGTCCGCGCCGCCGCGACATGAAAGGCTCGGCGGGCGGGAAGCCTTTCGCCCTCCCGCCCGCCGACCGCGAGACGAACCTGGGGATCCGCCCCGCTATTTGATGAGCTCGACGGCCTTCTTCCCGAGGTACCACTTCCCGGTGTCGGCGATGAGGACCGTGACGCCGTCGAGCGCCTTCATCTCGCCGCCGGTCCAGGCGGACTTGCCGTCCTTGGTCTCCAGTTTCGCGCCGACGATGGCGTAGTTCTTGTTCCGGGGGAAGAGGACGGCCAGGCCGCCCTTCTCCGCGACGAGGACCGGGTTGGCCGCGTTGGAGGCGTCGACGGAGATCTTGGCGCCCTTCGCCGCGAAGGCGGCTTCCGCCTCGACGAAGAGGGCGGCGGTGGTCTTGGCGAGGTCGAGGCCGAGGGCCTTGGCGATGTAGCGGGCTATGTCCGTGTTCTCGACCGTCCCCGAGAGCCTGGCGGCGGGGTCGGGGGCATAGGCGTAAAGGACGGTCTCCTCGCCGGTGTGGCCGGTGGTCGTGAAGCCTATTTTCGCGCGCTTGGCGAGCATCGGGCCGACGACATAGTTGAGGGAGCCCGGCGCGGCCTTCCTCACGGCCGCGAGCTCCTCCTCGGTCGCGTCGGCGATGCCGAACCAGTCCGCTAGGACGGCCTTCGCGTTCGAGCTCTCGGCGTCGAGCATGGCCTCAAGGCCTTCTCCCGTGAGCTTGGCGCGCTTCAGGGGCTCGAAGAAGGCGGCGAGGGGCACGCCGAAGTAGCCGGAGGAGGTGGAGGCGTCGCCGATCGTGATGCCGGAGTTGCCGTGGTCGGAAACCGAGACGACGATGGTGTCCTTGCGGCCCTTGGCGAAATCGAGGGCGACCCTGACGGAGGCGTCCCAGGCGAGGACGTCGCTCACGATGCCCGCCGGGTCGTTGGCGTGGGCGGCCCAGTCGATCTTGGAGCCCTCGACCATGAGGAAGAAACCCTCCTTGTCGCCGGAAAGGAGCTCGATGGCCTTCTTCGTCATCTCGGCGAGGGAAGGCTCCCGCGCCGGGTCGCGGTCCAGGTCGTAGGCCATCGCGACGGGGGCGAAGAGGCCCCAGGCCTTGCCGGCCTTGAGGTTTTCGAATTCGTAGGCCGACTGGACATACTGGTATCCCATGCCGCGCAGGGCCGCTCCCAGGTCTTCCTTGTCCTTCCTCGTAGCGGGAGAGAGGTAGGTGAAGCCGCCGCCGAAAGCGACGTCAAGCCCGTTGTAGACCATCTGCTCGAGGATGTCGTCGTAGGCCTTCCTGGAGGGATCGTGGGCGGCGAAGTCGGCCGGGGTCGCGTGCGGCAGCTCGCAGGTGGCGATGAGGCCGGTGGCCTTGCCCGCGAGGCGGGCGGCCTCGAGGACGGAGGCGACGGGGCGCTTCACGTCCTCCGCCTTGGGCGCGGGGACGCCGGGCATGCCGGCCTTTTCGGGGAGGACGCCGATGAAGGGCGTGTTGGTCTTGTAGCCCGTCGCGAAGGCGGTGGCCGCCGGGGCGGAGTCGGCGATCGGGGTGTCGGCGTTGTAGGTGCGCACGAGGCCCGAAGCGAGGGCGTCGACGGCGAGGGGCGCGCCGCCCGAATACCAGCGCGCCAGGGAGACGGCGCCGGCGCTCATGCCGTCCGGCACGATGAGAATGACGTTCTTGATTCCCTTGGGAGAGGGCAGGGCGGCCGAGCCGAGGTATTGGGCTGACAGGGCGCCGGGAAGGGCGAAGAGGGCGGCGATGAGAGCCGCCGCGGTCCTGATCCGCATCGTAAGCCTCCATACGGGGAAGATCGCGGAACCGATCCCGGCCCCGCGCCGCCGATGATAGGGAGCCCTCGTGAGGAAACGGTGAAGGATCCGTGAGCTCTTGGCGAGATCGGTCCTCCTTCCGCTTATTTCGCGGGGAATTAACGGCAGGTTAGCCGATTCGTCATGTCCGCCGGCCATCATCCTCCCCGAATACCCGAAAGGAGGCCGACATGTCTACTTCCCTCAGAACGCGGCGATCAGCGAAGGAGTGAAGATGGGGTGGGGCGGGCCGCGGCGTTCCTCGAGGCGGCGCGACGCGGCCGCTTCTTCCCCATCGGCCGGCGGCTCGTCCCGCCCCTTGCCGCCGCCGTCCCGCGGTTCCTTCTCGGGGCCGACGACGCGGAGGGCCGTCCGGTCCGGGGAGCCCTTGGCCTCGCGCTTGAGCTCGGCGAGCGATTCGGACAGGCGTTCCGGGTCGAGTTCGCCGCCGGGGTGAAGGAAGGCGACCGCTACGCTGACGGTGAGGAGACTCATCCGCCGTTCCACCCCGCCCCGGTCCTTGCCGAGGATCCAGCCTCGTTCGTGGTCCTCCGGCGCGTAGAAGGATGAGGCCTCCCGCGCGAAGCGGCGCGCGGCGTCGAAGAGCGGGCGTGTAGCTTCTTCCGGAGTGGCGGCCGCCACGCAGGCGAAGAAATCGTCCCCTCCCAGGTGGCTGACGAAATCTCCGGGTTTCCCGAGCGTACCGCGCAGGATGTCGGCGAAGAGCATGATTACGCGGTCGCCGTTGCGGAAACCGTAGCGGTCGTTGAAGGGCTTGAAATTGTCGAAGTCGAAGTAGGCGAAGGCGACGCCGCGTCCGGGCGCGGCCAGGCGTTCCGCGCAGACCTCGGCGACGCGCACGTTGCCCGGCAGCCTCGTCAGCGGATTTTGGTCCCGCGCCTCGACGAGTTCGCGCTCCGCCACGAGGGA
>JAEUJG010000448.1 GCA_016794765.1 Spirochaetaceae bacterium
AGCCGTCCGGAAGCGTCCGGGCATGTATATCGGCTCCACGGGGATCGACGGACTGCACCATCTGGTCTACGAGGTCGTGGACAACTCGATCGACGAGGCCTTGGCCGGCTACTGTACCGATGTCGTCGTCGTCCTCGAGAAGAACGACGTCGTCCGGGTTGAGGACAACGGCCGCGGCATCCCGGTCGGCATCCACGCCGAAGAGGGCATCTCCGCCCTGGAGCTCGTCCTGACCCGCCTCCACGCGGGCGGCAAGTTCGACAAGCAGAACTACAAGGTTTCGGGCGGTCTCCACGGCGTCGGCGTCTCCTGCGTGAACGCCCTCTCCACCTGGATGGAAGCCCATGTCTACATCGACGGCAAGCAGCACTTCCAGAAGTACCACTGCGGCGTGCCCGAGGAGCCGGTCAAGTGCGTCGGCGCCACGGACCGGCGCGGCACGATTATCCGCTTTTCCGCCGACGCCACCATCTTCGAGGAGACGGTCTACTCCTTCGACGTCCTGTCAAACCGCCTGCGGGAGCTGGCCTTCCTCAACAAGGGCGTCCGCATCGTCCTGACCGACGAGCGCCTCTCCACGCCCCGCACCGCCGAGTTCAAGTTCGACGGCGGCCTCCGCGAGTTCGTCGAGCACCTCAACAAGAACAAGACCGTCGTCCACAAGGATCCCGTCTATTTCCTCGGGACCAAGGACCAGGTCGAGATCGAGGTCGGCCTCCAGTACAACGACGGCTTCAACGAGACGATGTTCACCTTCGTCAACGGCATCAACACCCGCGAGGGCGGCACCCACCTTGTCGGCTTCAAGAACGCCCTGACGAAGACCATCAACGAGTTCTTCAAGAAGTCCAAGCTCGCCAAGAAGGTGGAAGAGACCCTGTCGGCGGACGATATCCGCGAGGGCCTGACCGCCGTGCTTTCGGTCAAGGTGATGGAGCCCCAGTTCGAGGGCCAGACCAAGGGCAAGCTCGGCAACACCGAGGTGAAGGGCGCGGTCGACGCCTTCTGCTCCGACCAGCTCAACCTCTTCTTCGAGCGCTATCCCGAGGTGATCGCCGCCATCCTCGAAAAATCGGTGCTCGCGGCCAAGGCCCGCATCGCCGCCCGCCAGGCCCGCGAGCTGACCCGTCGCAAGTCCTTCCTGGAGAGCGCCGGCCTTCCCGGCAAGCTCGCCGACTGCCAGGAAAAGGACCCGACCAAGTGCGAGGTCTTCATTGTCGAGGGCGACTCCGCAGGCGGTTCGGCCAAGATGGGCCGCGACCGGACCGTCCAGGCCATCCTGCCGCTCTGGGGCAAGATGCTCAACGTCGAGAAGACCCGGATCGACAAGGTCATCGGCAACGACAAGCTCCAACCCATCATCGCCTCCCTCGGCGCGAACATCGGCACCGAATTCGACCTTTCCAAGCTCCGCTACCACAAGGTCATCATCATGGCCGATGCCGACGTCGACGGTTCCCACATCAGGACCCTCCTCCTGACCTTTTTCTACCGCTACATGACGGAGCTCCTCGAGAAGGGCCACGTCTACCTCGCCATGCCGCCCCTCTACAAGGTCGCCTTTGACAAGCAGGTCCACTACGCCTACGACGACGCGGAGAAGGACAAGATCCTGGCGGCCTCCGGCAAGGACCCCGAAAAGGTCTCCGTCCAGCGCTACAAGGGTCTTGGCGAGATGAACCCCGAGCAGCTCTGGGAAACGACGATGAACCCCGCGACCCGCAACATCGTGCGGATCACGATGGAGGACGCCGTCCAGGCCGAGTCGGTCTTCACGACCCTGATGGGCGAGCAGGTCGAACCCCGCCGCCAGTTCATCGAAGAGAACGCGATCTACGTCTCGAACCTCGACGTGTAAGGAACAAGAAGCATGGCTGAGCTAACCGGAAAGGTCATACCCGTTCCCGTCGAGGACGAGGTCAAGACCGCCTATCTCAACTACGCGATGTCCGTCATCGTGTCGCGGGCCCTGCCCGACGTGCGGGACGGCCTCAAGCCCGTCCATCGCCGCCTCCTCTTCGCCATGGACGAGCTCGGGCTCCGCAACAACGCCTCCACCAAGAAGAGCGCGCGCATCACGGGCGACGCCATGGGTAAGTACCACCCCCACGGCGACCTCTCCCTCTACGACGCCCTCGTCCGCATGGCCCAGGACTTTTCCCTCCGCTATCCCCTGGTCCACGGCCAGGGCAACTTCGGCTCCATCGACGGTGACCCGCCCGCCGCCTCCCGTTATACGGAGGCCAAGCTTTCCAAGCCCGGCGAGGAAATGCTCGCCGACCTCGACAAGGACACCGTCGACTTCGTCCCGAACTACGACGAATCCCTGAAGGAACCCTCCGTCCTCCCCTCGGCGATCCCGAACCTGATCGTCAACGGCTCCTCGGGCATCGCGGTCGGCATGGCCACCAACATGCCGCCCCACAACCTCGTGGAGACGGCCGAGGCCATCGCCGCCTACATCGAGGATCCCGAGATCACCGTGGACGGCCTCATGCGCCACATCAAGGGCCCGGACTTCCCGACGGGCGGCACGATCTTCGGGCGGCGCGGCATCCGCGAGGCCTACGTCAACGGCCGCGGCAAGGTGATCGTGCGCGGCAAGTTCATCATCGAGACGATGAAGGCCGGCCGCGAGTCCATCGTCTTCACCGAGATCCCGTACGCCGTAAATAAAACAACGCTGATCACGAGGATAGCGGATCTCATCCGGGACAAGGTCCTGGACGGCGTCTCCGACCTCCGCGACGAGTCGGACCGCGAGGGCCTCCGCATCGTGCTGGAGCTCAAGAAGGGCGCGATCCCCAAGCTGGTCCTGAACCGCCTCTTTACCCACACGCCGCTCCAGTCCACCTTCGGCGTCATCAACATGGCGATCGTCGACGGCCGGCCCAAGCAGCTCGGCCTCAAGGACCTCATCGTCCACTTCGTGAAGCACCGCGTCGAGGTGGTCACGAGGCGCTGCCGCTACGAACTCCGCAAGGCCGAGGAAAAGGCCCACATCCTCCGCGGCCTCGTCATCGCGCTCAAGAACATCGACGAGGTCGTCCAGATCATCAAGACCTCCAAGGACACCGACCTCGCCAAGACCCGCCTGCGCGAGCGCTTCGGCCTGGACGAGATCCAGGCCCAGGCCATCCTCGACATGCGCCTGGCCAAGCTCACCTCCCTCGAGACGGAAAAGCTCGAGGCCGAGCTCGCCGAGACCGAGGCCAAGATCGCCTACCTGAAGGACGTCCTGGCGAGCGAGGCCAAGCTCATGGCCCTCGTCAAGGCGGAGACCCTGGACGCCTCCAAGCGCTACGGCGACAAGCGCCGCACCGAGATCGTCGCCGACGAGATCGAGCAGATCAACATCGAGGATCTCATCAAGCGCGAGGAGATGGTCATCCTCATTTCCAACAAGGGCTTCGTGAAGCGCGTCGCCGCGACCGCCTACCGCAGCCAGGGCCGCGGCGGCAAGGGCTCCAACTCGGCCACCCTGATGGACGAGGACTACATCGAGCAGCTCTTCGTGGCGAACACCCACGATTACCTCCTCTTCATCTCCAGCGAGGGCAAGGCCTACTGGCTCAAGGCCCACGAGATTCCCGAAGCCTCCCGCCAGGCCCGCGGCGCCCACCTGAAGGGCCTCCTCGCCATCTCCCCGAACGAGGAGATCACGGCGATCGTGGACTTCTCCGACTTCTCGGAGACCGAGTACCTCCTCATGGGCACCCTCCGCGGCGTCGTGAAGAAGGTGGCGACAAGCGAGTTCCAGAACGCCAAGACCCGCGGCATCATTGCGATCAACCTTGACGAGGGTGACCGCCTGGTCTCCGCCTGCCTCACCCGGGGCAAGGACGAGGCCGTCCTCGTGACGAGGATGGGCCAGGCTCTCCGCATCACGGAGGAGGATGTCCGCGTCATGGGCCGCGCCTCCCGCGGCGTCTGCGGCATCAAGCTCGAAAAGGAAGACGAACTCACCGCGATGCTCCGCGTGAACCCGGACGAGCGGATTCTCCTTCTCTCCGAGTACGGCTACGGCAAGCGCACCGATTTTGACAACTTCTCTCCCCACGGACGCGCGACGCGCGGCCAGATGATCTACTGCCCGGACGAGAAGACCGGCGAGCTGGTGGGCGCCATCACCGTCCGCGACAACGACGACGTCATGGTGATCACCTCCCAGGGCAAGACCCTGAAGATCGCCGCGGATACCGTCAATGTCCAGGGTAAGAGCGCCCGCGGTGTGCGTGTGGTTAACATCGACAAGCCGGACTTCGTGATCGGCCTCGACAAAATCCTCCGCGAAGAGGAAGAAGTCCTCGAGGCACAGGCCCACGCCGAGAACGCCGAGGCCGCCGGGACCGCCGAGCTTGCAGAGGCTGCAGAGGCCAGCCAGGCGGCTGAGTCCGACGCCGAAGAGGCCGGAGCCGTCAGGACCGAGGAAGCTGGTTCCGATAACGACTAGGAGTGTTTCACGTGAAACACAAGGCCGTCCCAGGCGGGACGGCCTTTCTATTTCTGCTGCTATTGTAGCTGGTCATGTTTCACGTGAAACATTTGAGGGGCGAAGCTTGAGACTGATGAAGTCGAAGGTAGCGCCTTCAAGGAGGACGGCAGCCGCAAAGCGCTCGAGTTTCTGGTTGGCGAGGACCTTGAAGAACTCGCCACCGTGAAGTCCCTCGGCAAAGCGCTCTTCCAGCCACGTCGCCGGAAGCTTTCGGTGGCGGCGGAACTCGCGACGTAGCCCCAAGAGCCAGTCGTCGTAGGCCTGCGCGCTCCGCATAAGGGCGCTCGTGTCGATGTGGCGTTCCTTGTAGAGCTCGGCCATGTGGCGCAGGAGGACTCGGAAGGCGTCGTGGGGCGGCAGGAGTCGCGTCAAGGCCTCGTGGGGCATCAGGTAGGGAAGGTGGTAGTCGCGTCGAACCGAGGCGATACGGGCCGAAAGACGGCGAAGGGAGGCCCCCGTCGGCATGCCTGAGGGACGGTTTTCCTGAAAGAGCTCCTTGGTGGGTGCAAGCAGCTCCGGGCGGGCCTTGGCCAGGGTCGCCAGATAGAGTTCTTTTTGTCGGCCGGGCCGAAGGGTCAGGCCACCGGGCATGAGGTAGTCGACGCCGACGGCTGTCGCCGCCTCGTAGAGCCGCCGTATGGAGGCCTCGTCGTCGGAAAGGCCGGGCAGGAAGGGCATGGCGAGGATGCCGGTGAGGCAGCCCGCCTCCTTGTAAGCCTTGAGCAACGCGAGCCTTTCCTCAAAGCTCGAGGCTCCCGGTTCCATGAGCTCCCGAACCTCCTCGTCGAGGCTGGTGAGGGAGACGAGGAGCATGAAGCCCGAGCGCTCGTTAAGGCGCTTCCAGGCCGGAAGGTCGCGGAGAGCCAGGGCGGACTTGGTCATAACGAGGCCGCTTGGCACACAGGGCGCCGTAGATTTGCCAAAGAGGTCTGCCTCGGACAAGGAACCGGCGGGGCCGACGGCCTTGCCTGAGGCTTCGGCATGGTCGGCCAGGATGGAAGCGGCCTGCCCGGTGAGGTTCTTCTCCGCCTCGCAGGGCTGGTAGGGATCCGTCACGCCGGAACCGAAGGCGATCATGCCCCGTTCCCGCAGGCTCGGCAGCTCCGCCGCCAGACGGCTCGGAATGTCCTCGCGGATTTGGATGTCCCGCTCGAAATCCCCTTCCACGTAGTACTTCTCCGCGCGGCCGTCACAGTAGCGACAACCGTGGGCGCAAGCTCTATAGGGCGCTACCTTGTACAAGGCCGCGGTGAAGTTGTCGACGAGGTCGGCGGGTTTTAGGAGGCGGCGCGGGGCCTTGTCTGAAGCGGCATACAATGGAAGATTTCGATCCGCCATGTGCCCTCGGCTTCGCTTCGATCAGGCTCCGCGAACGATGCCGTCGAGGCCCGCGACGATTTCTCGATCGCGGGCTGCGACCCCGATGACCCGGGCCACCGCGGCCTCCAGCCGGGTGGAGCGCTCGGCCTCGATCCTGAGGAGGCTTTCTATCGAAGCGAAGGATTCGGCAAGGCCGGAGACGCGGCTGCGGGCCTCGGCGTTTTCCTTGAGGGCGCGGCCGAAGAGCTCCTCCACGGCGCGCGTGTCCTCAAGAAGGCGGCGCGCTTCGGCGACGAGACGGGAGCTTTCTTCCCGGCGCGCCAGGATGCCCTCGGAGATGGTGCCGATGAGCTTGGCGGTTTCGCGTCCCGAGCCGATGATGCCGGAGAGCCCCGATTCGACGCGGGTCGAGGTGGCCTCGTTGCGGGCCACCGCCTCTTCAAGCTCGGCGAGGCGGGAGCCCATCGCCTGGAGGCGGCCCGAGGATTCTGCCGCGAGGGCGCGGATGGCGTTGGCGATGACGGCGAAGCCGCGTCCGGCATGGCCGGCCCGGGCCGCTTCAATCGCCGTATTTATCGCCAGGGTATTGGTTTTTTCGGAGAGGTCGCCGACCTGTCCGATCGATTCCCTAAGATAACTGGCGGCGCCGGAAATGTAAGCAACCGCTTGCTTGGACTCGGAAACCGCGCGGGCCGCTTCGTCACCACGCTTGGCGAGGGCCTCCGTCGCGGCGGCGCCGCCCTGGGCTTCGCGCGCGAGGGCTTCCACCCGTTCGCTCATCGTGGTCAGCGTCGAGGTGACGCTGGCGGCAAACTCCGTCTGGCCGCGCACCGCGGCGGGGATCCGCTCCGCCGAACGCTCGATCTGCTCGGCCAGGAGGGCGGCGACGCGGCTGGCCTCGCCGGCGCGCTCGCTCGAATCGGCGGCGGCCTTGCGGGTCGCGGCGGCGCCTTCCGCGATGAGCCGCTCCGCCTCCGCCGTGGCCGCCTCGAGTTCGCGCTCCGCGTCCACGAGGCTCGCGGCGAGGCCGCGGACCTTTTCGATGGTGGCTGCCTGGGCCAGGCTTTTCTCCTGGGATTCGGCGGCCCGGCGCATCGATTCCTCCGCGAGCCGGACCTGGTCGCGGGCCAGGACGATGAAGATGATGACGACGATGCCGAGGAAGCCATAGGGCGTGAAGTACAGGTAGGGGAGCTTGCCGCCCGCGATGGCGACGATGTCCGCGCCCGATCCGGCGAGCACGACGAGGACGCCGCCGAGAAGCAGCCGGGGACCGGCCTTCTTGTCCTTGAAGGCGGACAGGGCCAGGACGACGACGCTGGCGCCGATGCCGATCACGAAGGCCCAGGTCATCGCGGGGCTGAAGACACGGTCCACCGCCACCTTGTTCGGCGAAAGGACAATGGCGGCTATGACGGCCAAGCCGATGGCGCCCCAGCCGGCGAGGAGTCGGGGCCATTGGCGCGGCCTGCCGGTGAAGGAGAAGACAAAGGCGGGGAAGAAGACGAGCATGCCGATGAAGCCGGACTTGGCGGCCTTCTTGAGGAGGAGCTCGCTCAGCGCCGAGGTTTGGAGGCTGATCTCGAAATAGGCGATGGCGAAGGAGACGCAGAGGAGGGCGAAAAAGGTATAGGACTGGCGTTCGCGGCCCGAGAGGGCGAGGAAGAGAAAGTAGAGCGCCAGGATGATCGCGGTGAAGGAGGCGGCGGTCACCATGTCGACGCGGAGGAAGTTGCGGATGAAAACCTGACCCTCGGCGCGAAGCGGCGTCATGAGACGCGGAAACTCGATGGGGTAATCCTCGTCGCCGGCCATGGGGTAGAAGGCGACGAGGATCGAGTTGGCCTCGCCGGCCGGCTTCAGGATTTCGGGCGGCAGAAGGAGGGCCGAGGACTTGAAGATGTTGGAGACGTAGCGTTCGCGGTGCAGGCCGATTTCGGCGAGGGTCACGCCGTTGACGCGGACGGAAAAGGGATAATCCGAAGGCGGGAGGACGAGGGAGACGGGCAGGCCGCCTTCCGCCAAGGAGAAGGAGGCGGCGAGGCAATACGTTTGCCGCAGGTCCGGTTGTCCGACGAGATTGCCGGCCTCGTGGGGGACGAAGCGCGGATCGTCTTCAGCGGGGAAGGCGACGGCCGGATCGTAGGGCATGGCGAGAAAGCGTATATCGGCAAGATGCGCACCCTTTTCCAGCATGGCTCGGTCGATGCTTTCCGCGGCCGCGGGCATCGCGGCGGCGAGGATGAGGGCCAGTGCGGCGGCAAGACCATGGCTGCGCATTTTGGACATCGGAGGCTCCTTCTTGGTGCCGCCATGATAGCACGACCGGTTCGATTGGGCATCCACCGCTTTTTGCCGTCAAGGGCTCGGGGCCGCGACCAGCCCGGATTTTTCACCAGCCGCGCGGCGCCGCGACCAGGGATGCCGGCCCACCGCAGGGCCCCGCGCATTCCCTGGTCGCCGCGCCCTCGCGGGGCGCGCTTGGCCGCGGCCCGAGGCCGCGGGCCCTGGCCAGCTCGTACTCGAAAAGGGAAGAAAGGCCGCCGGAGAGGTAGAAGCCGCCCGGACCGCGGCGGCAGGCGAAGAGGGGCGCTTCCTCCCTTCCTTCGGCGAGGTAGCGGGCTTTCCACCGGGGCAGGAGGGTTTTCGGCAGGGGGGGAAGGCCGGCCCGCCCGCGGCCCTGGCCATCGATGACCCCGACCAGGCTGTCGGAGGAACCGGAGGCGGGGTCGGCGCGGCGCAGGGAGCGAAGGAGGAGGAGGGGATAGCGGAGCAGGGAGCGCCGCCGGGAACGGGCAAAGGCAAGCTCGGCCGCTAGTTCACGGTAGGGTTCGGGGTACCAGGCCTCGAGGGGGGAATCGCGATAGGCGGCTCGGGCAAGTTTCGACGGGAACATGCTGACTCCTTCTTTTGGGATTGCAACCGGTTGCAAGACCGGGCATAAAAAAAGGCTATGCTGAGTCGCGGGCGATAAGCTCCACGGGGACGACGCGGTTCGTGACCTGGCCGCTTTGGAGGTAGGCGACGAGGTCGCGGGCCAGGAGTTTGCCGGTCAGCGTGACGCTCTGGCTGACGGTCGTGAGGGCGGGGCTGACATAGGAGGCGAGGCGGAGGTCGTCGTAGCCGATGACGGCGACGTCCTCCGGCACGCGCTTGCCCCTGGAGGCAAGGAGGCGCATCGCGGCGATGGCCATGAGGTCGCTGGCGGCGAAGACCGCGTCGAGCTCGGGAGCGGCGTCGAGGAGGGCGGCCATCGCCGCGGCGCCCGATTCCTCGGAGAAGTCGCCATAGGCGACGCGGGCGGGCGCCGGCTCGAGGCCTGCGCCCGCGAGGGCGCTCCGATAGCCGGCGAAGCGCTCGGTCACTTCGGGATCGTCGGCCGGCCCGCCGATGAAGGCCGGGCGCCGGCGGCCGCGGGAAAGGAAGCGCTCCGCGGCCAGGGCCCCTCCGCGGCGGTTGTCCCCGTTGACCGAACAATACCTGCCCTCGCCGAGGCCCCGGGTGATGAAGGGCGCCTCGCGCTCCGCGAGGAGTTCGAGTTGCCGTGGCTTGTTCTCGTAGGTCATGAGGATGAAGCCCGCGACGACGCCGGAATCGAAATAGCGCGCGATCCAGTCGTCGTCCTCGGGAGCGACGTAGAGGGCGAGCATGTCATAGCCGAGTTCGTCGAGCCCCGCGGCGACGCCGCCCATGATTTCGAGGCCGAAGAGGTCGGGCTTGTCGCCGGAATCGCAACAGGCCTGGGTAACGAAGGCGATGGTCCGGCTTGCGCCGAGGCTCAGATAGCGGGCGGGGAGGTTGAGCTGGAAATCATACTCGCGGGCGACGGCGAGGATCCGCGCCTTGGTCTCCTCGTTGACAAGGCTGGAGCCGCCGAGGGCGCGGGAGACCGTTGATTTGGAGACGCCCACCAGGGCGGCGAGCTCGGCGATGGAGCTCAGCTTCTTTTTGGCGTTCATGTTTGCAACCGGTTGCAAGTATCGCGCCGATAATAATCCTTGTCAAGCCTCGGATCGAAGGAAGGGATCCCGACCGAGTCCCCGGAACAAGCGGGCCTGGTCGGTATTTGACAAGGGAGAAGGCCTCGACAAAAGTAGAGTGATGTTCAGGGTTTGTGGCATCCGAGGCAAGCATCCGCATCGATGGCCGGGCTTGGCGGCTAGCATCCTTCTCGGCCTTGCGGCGCTCGTCGGCTGCCGACCGGCGCCGGTCCGTGAACCGATGGTGGTGGAGGCGCCGAGTCCCCTCCTCCGCGACGACGAGCGCGAGTATCTCGAGCGGCTCGGTCCCGTCCCCTTTTGCGTCGACAACGACTGGGCTCCCTATGAGTACCTGGACGCGGACGGGGAGTATCAGGGCATCGCCGCCGACCTGGTCCGCCTGATAGCCGCACGCTCCGGCGTCGAGCTCCGCTTGGTTCGCACCAAGGATTGGGCGGAGAGCCTGGCCGCTTCCAAGGACGGCGACTGCCTCGTCCTCGCCTTTCTCAACGCCTCGCCGGAACGCCGGGAATGGCTTGGCTTCACCGATCCCTACTTCAGCGACCCCAATGTCTTCATCACGCGAAACGAACACCAGTTCATCGCCGACCCCGCGCGGCTCTCGGGCGAGCGACTCGTGTTGCCCGCCGGGACCTCCGTCGAGGAGGGCTTGCGGGCCCGCTATCCCAACCTGAAGATCGAGGTCGTAGATTCGGAGCGGGAGGCCCTGCGCTTGGTGGACGCGGGAGAGGCGGACATGACCCTTCGTTCCCTGACGATGGCGGCCTATGTCATCAGGAAGGAAGGGCTCTTCAACCTGCGGATTTCCGGACAGCTTCAGGAGCTGTCGAACGAATTCCGGATGGGCGTCGCCAAGGGCGAACCGCGGCTGAGGGAAATCCTGAACCGGGGAGTGCGGAGCCTCACGCCCCAGGAAATCCAATCCGTCGTCAACTCGCACATAGCCATCGAGGCGAGGACGATGACGGACCGGCGCGCGCTTGTTTGGCTTTTCGGCGCCTTCGGCTTCCTTTCCCTCCTCTGGATGCTGTGGAATCTCTCCCTCCGGCGATATCTCAAGCATCTTCGCCTCATCATCGACGCGGTGCCCGCCTATGTTTTCGTGAAGGACCAAAGGGGCAGGTATCTTCTCGCAAACCGATGGATGGCCACGGCCTTCGGTCTGGATCCGGAGCGGATCAAGGGTTTGAGCGACCTCGACAGCAAGGCCCCGGCGGAGGAGATCGCGGCGTGGAGAGAACAGGACCGGCAGGTTCTCGAAAGCGGCAAGGAACTGCGCATCGACGACCATCCGGGACGTCGTGTGGACGGAAGCCCGGGATGGTTCCAGACGATCAAGTTGCCGTACCGAAGGCCGGACACGGGCGGCAAGGCGATACTCGGCGTCACCATCGACGTGACCGAACTCAAGAACGTGGAGCTAGAACTCGAAGAACGGGAGCGCCGCTTCCGCCACCTGGCCCAGCACGACGGGCTGACGGACCTGCCGAACAGAAGCTTGTTCTCCGACCGTTTGGGTCAGGCGATGGCTTTGTGCCGCAGGGACGGGACCAAGCTTGCCCTGGTCTTCACCGATCTTGACCGGTTCAAGGAGGTCAACGACACGCTTGGCCACCAGGCGGGGGATCTCCTCCTCCAGGAGGCGGCGAAGCGGCTCAAGGCGGCGATCCGGGCCTCGGACAGCGCGGGCCGGATCGGCGGCGACGAATTTGTCCTGTTCTTCCTAGGCATCGAGGGGCGTGCCGCGGCGGCGGCGGCCGCGGAGAAGGTTCGCGCCGCCATGGAGCTTCCCTTCGAGCTTCCGGGGCGTGAACTCCAGATTTCCGCCAGCATCGGGGTGGCGATTTTCCCCGACGACGGCGAGGACGAGACCGGCCTTTCCCGCCGCGCCGACGCGGCGATGTATCGTTCCAAGGCCGGGGGCCGGAATCGGGTTTCGGTCTTCGATCCCGCCATCGACACGGAATCGGGTTCCGCGCGCCGGTAGCCCAACTTCGACGCGGCCGGCGCGCGGTTCTGTCGGCGGCGGCCTTTAGCCCGTGTGCGGCCGGAAGTAGCGCGAGGCGGGGCCGAGGGGCCTATCGCCGGTGACGTGCGCCGCAAGGTGCCGCGCCAAGCGCTCCACCGTCTCGGGCGGCAGCCGCACGTGGCTCATGCGCTGTAGCTCCTCCGACACGCGGCGCGATTTGGCCGGACCGAGAAAACCCAGGATTTCCGCGCGAGAGGCTTCGTCGGCGACGGCGAGGAGGGCGGCGAGGTCGCGGTCCGCCGTGTTGAGAAGGCGCGACTGTGCGAGCTTGGGAGGAGCGGAGCGCAGTGCCTCCATGAAGGCGGCGATGGCTTGGGCGATCGCGGGATTCCTGGCGCTCACGGATCTACCCTGGTTCCTGTTTCGCGGGCCTTGCCGGCGGCGGCGATCAGCGGGCTTCCGCGAGGAGGCGCTTGCACTCGGCGACGAGGCGGTGGGGATCCCAGGGCTTGCGGAAAAAGGCGTCGAGGGCCCCCGAGGCCTTGAGCTTGTCGAGCTGGTCCTCGTCGGTCTGGCCGGAGACGAGGATGGTGCGGACCTCGGGGTGCCGCTGCCGGGCGCGCATGAGGAACTCATCCCCCTTCATGCCGGGCATCAACCAGTCCGACACGAGGAGGACGATCTTGATGCCGTCCGCCGCGAGTTCCTCGAAGACGGCGAGCCCCTCCGCGGCGTCCCGGGCGATCTCGTAGCGGTAGCCGTTGCCGAGTTCGGCGCGGAGTTCCTGCCGGAGGGCGAGGAGGATGATGGGTTCGTCGTCGACGAGAAGGATGGCTTTTTCCGCGCTCACGCTGGGCTCCCGTTGCTGGCTATGGCCGCCGGAAGGCGTACCGTGAAAATGGTGCGCCCGGGCTCGCTCTCAAAGGATATATCGCCGCCGTCGGCGCGCGCAAGCCGCCGCGCGATGTCGAGTCCGAGCCCCGTGCCCTCGCCGGCGGCCTTGGTCGTGAAGAAGGGTTCGAAAATCCGCCGCTTCAAGTCCTCGGGAATGCCGGGACCCGAGTCGCGGATCGAGACGAGTAGCTCGCCGTCGCCGGCGGCTTCGGCGCTGACTTCTATCCGACCGCTTTCGCCGACGGCTTGCACGGCGTTGTTGAGGAGGTTGAACCAGATCCGGGCGATCGCCTCGCGCCGCGCGAAGACCGCGAGGCCGGTCGGAATGTCGATGGCGAGCTCGATGCCCCGCTTGGTCTGGTTGTAGTAGAGGTCGACGATGCTCCGGAGTTGGGGACCGAGCTCCACGACCGTGGGCGCTTCGTCCTCACCGCCCCGAGAATAGGTCCGAAGGGCGGCGACGACGCGGGAAGCCTTGGCGACGGCATCCTCCGTGACGCGGGCGGCGCGGTAGGCGCCGATAACGCCGCGGAGGAGCTGGAGGAAGTCGGGGCCATCGGCGCCGGCGAGGAAGGGCGCCGCGCGGGGCGCCAGCCAGCTGAGGCCAAGCTCGACCAGCTGTTCGGCGAAGAGCTCGGTGTCGCCAACTCCCGCCGCGGCGAGGGCGGCCTCGGCCTCCCGTCGCGCCCGGCGTTCCGCCGGGGGATCGGCGGTGAGGGGCGATGCCGATGCCTTGAGGCTGGTATCGCGGGCCAGCCGGACAAGCTCCAAGGCCTCCTCCGGCAGGCGGGCCGCCGCGCGGAAAAGTTCGTCGAGCCCTTCGCCCAAGGTCTTGAGCTCAAAGCGGGCGGAGGCGGCGATGGCCGCGAGGGGCGTGTTGAGCTCGTGGGC
Organism: Spirochaetaceae bacterium; assembly: GCA_016794765.1. GTDB lineage: Bacteria > Spirochaetota > Spirochaetia > Treponematales > Rectinemataceae > JAEUJG01. The sequence goes on from JAEUJG010000448.1 coordinate 13,571, forward strand.
GATGCCGGCCGTGAGGCGGCCCAGCGCCGCGAGTTTCTCGGAAACGAGGATCTTGGATTGGGCATCCTTGAGTTCCTCGAGGGCGCGCGCGAGCTCCGCGTTGGCGGCCTGGAGTTCGAGGTTGGCGTCGGCGAGGTCCTCCGTGCGCAGGGTGACCTTGGCTTCGAGCTCGGCGTTGAGCGCCTTGAGTTCGGCCTCCGCCTGCTTGAGGGGCGTCACGTCGACGACGAGGGAGACGATGCAGGCCTCGCCGAGATAGTCGATGAAGCGGCTGGAGACGATTTGGTTTCGCAGTTCCCCACCCGGACGTCGAATGACATACTCGTATTGGTCGAGCCGGCCCTTGGCGTACAGTTCCTCC
>JAEUJG010000466.1 GCA_016794765.1 Spirochaetaceae bacterium
TGAGGAACAGGTCTCCGGTTTTTATGTCGTGGAGGTGGAGAGCTTGGAGGCTGCCCTCGACCTTGCCAGGGACTGTCCGGCCCTCCTGCACGGCGAATCGATCGAGGTCTTGCCGCTTGGGCATTGAGGCCCCGCGCTAGGGCTCCTAGGCCTCCGGCCCGAGCGTCACGCGGAGGAAGGCCTCCACGAGCTCCTCGAGCCGCGCGCGCCGGTCTTCCGCCGGCGCCGCCGCCTCCGCGCAGAGGAGTATGCCGAAGCCTTCGAGGAGGCTCATCGCCATGTGGGCCCACTCGGGCGCCTGAAGGGCGGGGCTGGCGCCTCCCCGGGCCCGCTCCAGGTTCCACGCCGCCTCCAGGGCTTCCCGGCTCCGGCGCCGCGCCCCCTCCATCTCCGCAGTCCAGGGCTCCCCGAGGCCCAGGAGAAAGCGGTAATAGGCCGCCACCGGGATGCCTTCCCCGTCCAGGAGCTCGAGGAGTCCGCCGTACTCCGCGGCCATCGACCATAGCAGGGCCCGCGCCCCTTCGTCCTTCCCGGCGGGATCGCGGGGCTTCGGCAGGAAGCCCAGGAAGAAATGCTCCACGCAGGCGGTCCAAAGGTCTTCCTTGCGGGGAAAGTAATGGTGAAAAGCGCCTTTGGACAGCCCCGACGCGGCCACGAGGTCGGCCATCGTGGTGTTGTCGTAGCCCTTGGCCAGGAAGAGCCGGAAGGCGATCGCCATGAGCCGCTCCCGCGAGGTTTTCATCCGCGCTCCGCCGCGTAATCCGCGCGCATGAGGTGGACCGCCATTCCCTCCACCTCCACCGTCGCCGCGAGCCTGAAGCCCAGGCGCTCGTAGAGCGCCACGTTGGCCGGATTTTCCGTATCCAGCCCCATTCCCCGGGCCCCCGGCAGGCTTTGGTCTTCCTCCATGAGGCGGCGGATGAGCGCCGAGGCCAGACCCCGTCCCCTGGCTTCCTCCGCCACGCCCACCATGACGAGGTAGGAACCCGACAGGTCCCGGTCGCCTCCCCGGCTCGCGCCGTGGTAGCGCCGCAGGCGCGCCAGGACCTCGTTCCCGAGCGGCCGCAATCCGCTTGGGTACAGGCTCAGCTCCGCGAAAAAGCGGCGGAGTCGCCGCCACGGGGATTCTAGGCGCAGCTCCGCCAGGGCGCAGGCCACAAGCCTGCCGTTGTCCCGGATTCCCAGGGCCCGGTCCCCGGCCCGCAGGCTCCTTCGGACCATGAAGCGACAAAATAGAAGCGCTCGGTTCTCCCGGTCCACCCCTTCCTCCGCGCCCGGCGCTCCGAAGAAATAGGCGAAGGAAGGGTCGCGGGCAAAGGCCGCGGCGAGGAGGGCGGCCGCCTCCGGCGCCTCCGCCTTGGTCAGCGCCGTGGGTGCCGTCGCGGCGTTCGTACCGCTCACCCTTGCGCCTCCGCGGGCGCGGCGTAGTGGTTCACGGCAAAGGCGTAGAGCACCTTGAGGAGGAAGAGCGCCGAGATCGCCCGGAGCCATGGCTCCATGCCGGGGACCAGGACCGCCAGCAGGATGCCGACGGCCAGGAGGGTGCCGGCCAAGGGAACCTGGTCGGCCTTGCCCATCCGAGCGTTGACGAGGAGCGCGCCGCCGATGGTCCAGGCCCAGACCAGGAGAGGCCCGAGCGGATCCTGCCCGGCCAGGAGGGCCAGGAGGGGCAGGTGAACGTGGATGGCGATGAAGACCAGCCGCTGCATCGGCCGGGCCGCGTAGTGGTCGTTGGTACCCCGGCTGAAATTGGCCAGGCTTCCGGCGACGATATCGGCTCCAAGGAGGCCGACCAGCCAACCGCGCCAGGCTGGAAGGGTGCCGAGGAAGGGCCAGGCGAAGAAGCCCAGGGCCGCGACCCCGGCGACCGTGCCGGCCAGGAGTAGCAGCAGTTCCTTTACGGATTGCCGTTCGCCGAGAACCTCGTGGAGGGCCGAGGGGATTTTGATCGTGCGCATGGATGCTCCTTAAAAACCGGACGTCCGGTATGTTTCTGCATCCTAGCCTACCCGGGTTCCTCAGTCAAGCCGACGGCAACGCGGCGCGCGGCTGCCCGGCGCCCAAGCGCCGGACCTTCCCGCCGCTCCGCCGGCCGCTCCGCCGGCCACTCCGCCGGCCACTCCGCCGGCTAGGCCCGTTTCCAGCCGGCCAAGGACGCGCCGACCCGCTCGGCCCGGGCCATGAGCTCGGCGTTCTCCAGAATCTCGCCCTTTTTCTCGGCCGAGGCGACGAGGGAGTCGATGACCGTGAGCTTGAGCCAGTCCTGGTAGACCTCGAACTCCTTGACGAGGGGCCTGACGTAGAGATTTTCGTCGGCTTGCGTCTGGCAGGCGATCACCACCAGCCCCTTGCCCTGGAGCTGGAACTTGTCCCAGTTGCCCGACAAGAGAGAGTAACAGCGGTCGAGGAGGAGTTTCAGCGAGGCGTGGACGCCGCTCCACCAGATCGGCGTCGCGATCACGATGACGTCGGCGGCTTTCAACTTTTCCACGATCTCGGCGAAGTCGTCGACAAGCACGCAACGGTTCGGTTCCGCGGCGTGGCAGCCTTCGCATTGGGTGCAGAGCCCGATCTTTTGGTCGATCAGGTACAGGGTCTCCGTGACGGCCCCCTGTTCCCGCGCCGCCTTGAGGACCGCCTGGGAAAGCAGGTCCGTGTTGCCGCGCTTGCGGGGACTCGCGTTGAGTGAGAGAATCTTCGTCGGAACCATCGACTCCTCCCTATCCTTGAAGGTAGCATGGCGAGCGGTCGCCCGGCGGGCGCCGCGGCGTCCATCATTGCCCGGATGGGGCGCCCGGACAAGTGGGACATCCCGCGGGGTTCCCGTGAGGATCCCTCGGCGCCGGCGGCGCCGGACGGCTTGGAGGCCTTCATGATTTTGCCCAAGATCAGGGACCCCCGGTTCATCACGATCAGGAGGGGCGGATCGCTGACCGACGAGCGTCACCATCTCTTGGCCGTGTGGGCGGCCCGATGCGCGGAACATGTTCTCGCGTTGTTCGAAAGCGAGCGGCCGGGCGATGGGCGCCCGAGGAAGGCCGTCGAACTCGCCCATGCCTGGTCCAGGGGAGAAGTGACGGTCGATGAGGCCAAGCGGGGCGCCTACCACGCCAACGCCGCGGCGCGGGACCTGAAGGGAGCCGCCAAGTTCGCCGCTCTTGCGGCCGGGCAGGCCGCGGCGGTGGCCCACGTCGCCGCGCACGAACTCGGCGCGGCCGCCTACGCGATCCGGGCCGTCATGGCGGCGGGCGGGGAGGCCGGGCGAATCGCCAGGGGAAAAGCCGAGCTGGAATGGCAAAGGAGCCGCTTGCCGCCGGACTTGAAGGACTTGGTGCTGGAGGATGAAAAAAACCGGAGCGACATTTGTTGGAACGTGTTTGACCTCTAGCCAAGGGAGAAGCGATGAGCGATATCATCAGGTGCGGCGTGAGCGAGGCTTCCG
>JAEUJG010000494.1 GCA_016794765.1 Spirochaetaceae bacterium
TTCTCGTGCTGGACCGCAAGCACCTCGTCCGGGACATCGTCATCGCGGTCGTCGCGAGCTTCGGCCTCTTCCTCATCTTCACCCTCCTCCTCAGGGTGAATCTCCCCGCCGGACCCCTCAAGGTCCTGGGCTTGTAGCGCAAGGAGCCAGAGCATGAATTTCATCCAGAACGTGACGCTCGGCTTCGGCGTCGCCATGACGCCCTGGAACCTACTCCTCGCCTTCGTCGGCGTGTTCCTCGGCACCGTCATCGGCGTCCTCCCCGGCATCGGCCCGATGACCGGCGTCGCCCTCCTCATCCCCATCTGCTTCGGCATGAATCCCGTCTCCGCCATCATCCTGATGGCGGGCATCTACTACGGCGCGATGTACGGCGGATCGACGACCTCCATCCTCGTCAACACGCCCGGCGAGTCCTCGAGCGTCGTCACCTGCCTGGACGGCAACAAGATGGCCAAGAACGGCCGCGCGGGCCCCGCCCTCGCCGCGGCCGCCATCGGCTCCTTCGTCGCGGGCACCTTCGCGACGATCATGCTGATGCTCTTCGGCCCCGTGATCGCGCAGGTCGCGCTCAAGTTCGGGCCGCCGGAGTTCTTCGCCCTCATGGTGTGCGGCCTCACCGTCGTGACGAGCCTCGCGGGCCGCTCCATAGTGAAGGCGCTCATCGCGACCCTCTTCGGCCTCGCGATCTCGATGATCGGCATGGACCTGCAGAGCGCGGCGCCCCGCTTCACCTTCGGCAACATCCAGTTCATGGACGGCATCGAATTCCTCGTCGTCGCCATCGGCCTCTTTGCCCTCACCGAGGTCTTCGTCAACATCTCGAACAAGTCGGGCGGCAAGACGGAGCTCCTCAAGATCAAGGGCGGCCTCTGGCTCACGAAGGAAGACTGGAAGTACTTCTGGCCCTCCTCGATCCGCGGCACGATCTCCGGCTTCTTCGTCGGCGGCGTCGCCGGCGCGGGCGCGGCGGTCGCGAGCTTCTTCTCCTACGGCATCGAGAAGAAGTTCGGCAAGCGGCGCAAGGAACTCGGCACGGGCATCATCGAGGGCGTCGCCGGCCCCGAATCCGCGAACAACGCGGCCGCGGGCGGATCCCTCATCTACCTCCTCTGCCTCGGCATCCCGGGTTCCGGTACGACGGCCATCATCCTCGGCGCCCTCCTCATGCTCGGCCTCCAGCCCGGCCCCCTCCTCTTCCAGCAGCAGCCGGAGTTCGTCTGGGGACTCATCGCGTCGATGTACATCGGCAACGTGATGCTCCTCGTGCTGAACCTGCCCCTCGTCGGCCTCTGGGTCAAGCTCCTCGACATCCCCGAGTACCTCCTCACCCTGTTCATCGTCGTGTTCTCCTTCCTCGGCGTCTACACGATGAACAACTCGATCCAGGACCTCTTCCTCATGGTGCTCTTCGGCCTCGTGGGCTACGGCTTCAAGCGGGCCGACATTCCCGCCTCGCCGGTCATCCTGGGCATGGTGCTCGGCAAGATGATGGAGGAGAAGTTCCGCCAGTCCCTCGTCATCTCCGACGGCAGCCTCGGGATCTTCTTCCAGCGGCCCATCTCCCTGGCCTTCCTCGTCCTGGCCTTCCTCTCCATCACGAATCCCGGATGGAAGTACATTCCGATCGGCTTCCGCAAGCTTTTCGGCAAGAAGGCGGCCGCCTAGCCGGGCGATCCGCCGCCCGCGACGGGCGAGATCGAAGGCCCCCGGTCCGTCCGGGGGCCTTTTTGTCGTCGCGTGGCTGGGATGCGTGGCTGTCCAGGGCCCCAGCCAGCGCGGTCGCGGTCGCGGCGGGCGAAGGGTCGGGGTCCCGGCCGCGTCCAGGCGGCCGGCGGGTCGTCAGGCTTGGCGGGAGGGGAAGGCGCGGTCGAGGAGGGCGGCGGCCGCGGCCTCCGCCAGGCCCCGGGCATGCCTGCGCTCAGCCAGGCAAGACGCTGCCGGAGCGCCGCAGACGAGGCAGGGCCGGCCGCCGAGGCCGAGTTCGGCGCGCTCAAGAGGGCGGGGCAGGGCGAGGGCATCGTCGGCCGTCACCACGTCCGCGTCGAGGAGGCGGCCCCAGGGCTCGTCCTCCTCGAGGGCGACGGCGAGGCGCTTGAGCGCGGCCGCTTCCGCCTCCACCGCATACAGGGCCCAGGGGCCGGCCGCGCCGTCGCGGCGTTCGCGCGCGCGGACGCGGAAGCCCGCGGCGCCGAGCCGCGCGGCCAGCTCCGCCTCCGCCCGGTCCATGAGGGCGCGGAGGCGCCTTGAGTCCTTGCGGGCGCCCGGCCAGACGAGGGTCATCGAGACGAGGGGAAGGCCGAGGGCGGCGAGGAGTTCCCACTGGCGCGCGGCGCGGGCCTCTCGCGCGGCGAGGAGTTCTTCGAGGGAGACGGCGCGGGCGCCGGGGGAAGGATCCTCCGGCGCCCGCGCCCCGGGCGACAAGGTTTCGGGGCTCAGGCCCGAACCTCGCGGATGGCGTCGATGATCGTCCCGTCGCGGTACTCGACGAGGCCCACCACGCGCTCGCCGTAGGGCACAGGCTCGCTTTCCCCGGTGACGCGGCGCGCGAGGTCGCGGAGCTCGCGGATGTCCATGGTCGCGACGCCGGCGGCGCGGAGGGCCGCCAGAAGGTCGGGCCGCCGCGGGTTGACCGCTGTGCCGCGGTCGGTGACCACGAGGTCGACGCTCTCTCCCGGCGTGACGACCGTCTCCACGCGGTCCACGATGCTCGCGGTGCGGGCGCGGACGAGGGGCGCGACGACGACGGAGAGCGCGGCGCCGGCGGCGGTGTCCGAGTGGCCGCCCGAGGCGCCGCGGATGACCCCGTCGGAGCCGGTGATGACGTTGACGTTGAAATCGACGTCGATCTCGAGCGCGGAGAGGACGACGACGTCGAGCATGTTGACGGCCGCGCCGGCGCAGCCGGGATCGGCGTAGGCGGTCGCGTCGATCTCCACGTGGCGCGGATTGGCGGCCATGGAGCGCGCGGCGTCCATGTCGAAGCTCTGCACGTCGAGGATGGCGCCGACGAGTCCCTCTTCGAGCATCTTGGCGGCCTGGCTCGTGACGCCGCCGATGCAGAAGGCGGCCTTGACGCCGCGCTCGATCATGAGCTCGCGGAGGTAGCGGACGACGGCGAGGCTGGAGCCGCCGGTGCCCGTCTGGAAGGAGAAGCCGTCCCGGATCACGCCGGCCGCGTCGATCGCGGCCAGGGCGCGGCGGGCGATGAGGAGCTCGCGGGGATCCTTGGGGATGCGCGTCGCGCCGACTGCGATGCCCTTGGGATCGCCCACCGCGTCCACCGGCACCACCCAGTCCACGAGCTCCTGGCCGACGCTCGCGGGAACGGAGGGGTAGTCCTCGAGCCCGTCGGTGAGCGCGACGACCGCCCGCGCGTGCCGCGCGTCGACCTTGGCGTAGCCGAGGGAGCCGCAGGCCGACTTGCCGGTCCAGCCGCGCAGGTTGCCGTAGCGGTCGGCCGAAGGCGCGCCGATGAAGGCCACGTCCACCTTGATGGAGCCGTCGCGGAGGGCGCGGGCGCGGCCGCCGTGGGAGTGGATGAGTACGGGCTCGTCGAGGAGGCCGCGGGAGACGGCGTCGGCGAGGGGCCCGCGCAGTCCCGAACTGCAGATGCGGCGCACGACGCCGTTCCGGCAGTGTTCGACGAGGGGCGCGTGGACGTTGGTGAGGGAGCTCGGCGCCAGGGTGAGGTCGCGGATGCCGGCGCGCGCGATGGCGTCCATCACGAGGTTGACGACGTGGTCGCCCTCGCGGAAATGGTGGTGGAAGGAGACGGTCATGCCGCTCTCGAGGCCGGAGCGGCGGATCGCCTCGTCGACGCCGTCGAGTAGCTTGGAGGGGCGGCCGGCGGAGAGGAGCTTCCGCCCCGCGGAGGCGCCGCCTGGGCCCGAGCGGGCCCAGGCGCCGGAGAAGGCCTCGAGCCGGCCCAGGTCTCCG
>JAEUJG010000513.1 GCA_016794765.1 Spirochaetaceae bacterium
GGCCGCGGCGCCTCGATCCCGGGAGCTTCGCCGCCCTCGAGGTCCGCGGCCCCGTCCTGAAATTCGAGCTCGTCACCGCCTTCTTCGACCTCGTCGACATGAAGGAACGGAAATCCGCCTGGCGGAGCCCGGAAAAGCTCCGCCGCGCGGGCCCGGAGGGAGCGGCCTACGCCGACTTCCTCGACGGGGCCTGGGAGGCGCTCGGCCCGGATGGCCGGGCGGCGGTCGCCACGCTCTCGAAGTCGAGCCCGCATCCGTGGCGCCTCCTCGACACGCTCGCGCGCCTTCCCGACGACGCGGAGGCGGCCGAGATCATCGCGGCGCTCAAGGCCCTGCCGACCGGCATCTTCGCGGGCGGATGGAAGGCGCCGCTCGCCTTCGCCCTCGACAAATTTTACGCGGGGAGCTTCCGGGAGTATTACGCCCGGGAGGCGCCCCTCGTCGCCGCCGAAGCGAGGAGGGTGGGCGAAACGATGTCGGCCGGCCTTCCGGAGGGCGTTCTCGCATTCATGGCCGAGGAAGCCGGCGTTCCCCTCGACCGGAACCGGAAGGTCGCCTTCTACTATACCTTCCAGGTGATCGGCGCCTTCGGCTTCGAGGCGGAGGGGATCAAGATCTCCACGGTCCAGCGGACGAGCCGCTCGCCGGAGGACTTGTACGGCACGGCCTTCCACGAATTCGGCCACGAGGTCTTCAGGACCTTCCAAGGCAAGGCCGCCTTCGTCGCCGCGGCCGATAAGCTCAAGGCGGACAAGCGCTTCCTCGAAGATTACGAATCGACCGGTCGGGCGAATTACGGGAGTTGGGCGAATTGGTGCGTCGAGAATCTCGTGAACGGCTTTTCGTACTGGCTGGGCTACCGGAAATTCGGCGCGGAACCCGAGGGAGGCAACTACCGCCACGACGCGGCTTTCTTCGCCTTTCTCAAGGAGAAGGGCTTCGCGCCGTCGCCCGGCGCCCTTGAAAAGAGCTGCATCGATTTTCTGGAGGCGAGCGCCGCGAAGGCGGGGGCGCGGGCCGCTCCCTAGGAACGTCCCGCGCCCGTGCCCCCTGGCGGGCGCCCGAAAAAGCGCCCGGAGCCTACGAGGCCTTGTCGCGCCGGCCCGAATAGAGGACCTTGCGGATGCCGTCGGCCGACAGGCCGTACTCGTCCGCGAGATCGTCGATGCGCCGGCCCTCGGCCTTTGCCGCCCTGATCGCGGCGTTGCGGCGGTCGATGGCCTCCCGCGCGCCGCTCTTGGAACCCCAGCCGAGCCGGGCGGACTCTTCCTGGGGAATGTAGATCAACGAACCTCGGACGTATTTCTGGACTTCCCGAAGGAGCTCGGGCGGCAGAAGCGCGTCCGCATTGAGATAAGACATGTATGTTCCTCTGGCAGATGCCGTGGTTGCATCCGCCTCGAGCCCTTTCAGGCGAGGAACCCGCATTTTAAAGCGCAGTTCTCTCAAGAAGGCTCTAGGCGGCGCCGATGCCCGCGTTTCGGGAATTGGGGAACCTCATACCGCATACGCTCCGATCCATGATTGCCTCCTTGAGACTAAGTTGACTCCATCATGCCACAGGTTCCGAAGTCCTGTAAATGGAGAGAACGGCTAGGTCAGTTCTCTCCTTTTCCTCCGGCGGGGAAGCCCGGGCCAGCGTCCGGAAGCGCCGGGAAAAAACGGTATGGAAGCGAGTTTTCCCTTTCGCCCCGCTCAGCGATCGGGCTAGAGTCAGCCTGCCGGCACAATCCAAGCGCTCGCGCGAAGGCCCGCGCGGGAAAGGAGGCAATTGATGATTGACCGTATGTTGAGGGCCCAGGCCCTCTAAAAGCCACCCCGTGGAAAACACGGACCGCCGGCCGGACCTTCGCGTCCGGCCGGCACTTTTTTTCCCCGGCGACGCTAGCGCCGGCGCGGGGCCGGCGCCCGGGCCTCGCGTTCGCGCGCGTCCCTGATCCGCGGATCAAGGAGACCGTAAGCCACGTCGACGAGGGCCAGGACGAGGATGAGGAGGAGGGACAGGACGGCGAGGGCCCCGCCCGCTATGCCGATGTCGTTCTGCCTGATGGCCTCCCAGACGAGGCGCCCGAGGCCCGGCCGCGCGAAGGTCACCTCGACGAGGGCGTCCCCCGCGAGGGACTGCACGACGAGGATGGCGGCCGAGGTGAGGACGGCGGGCATGGCGCTTTTGAGGGCATGGCCGCCGACGGCCTTGGCCTCAGGCAGGCCCCGGGCGCGCGCCGCCATGACGTAATCCTCGCAGACGACGCCGGTCATGATGGAACGCGTGATGTAGGCGACTCCCCAGGTCCGGACCAGGGCGATGGAGAGCACCGGCAGGACGAGGAAGGAAGCGCCGTCGAGAAAGAGCGCCAAGGCGCCTTCCGGCGGCGGCGAGGAATGGAGGGCGCCGAAGGGGAAGATCCGGTTCTCGATGCCGAAAAAGAAGACGAGGAAGCCGCCGATCCACCAGGCCGGCGCCCCGTAGATGAGGGCGGCCAGGGCGGCGACGAAGCGGTCCAGCCTGCCCGTGGGCTTGCGCGCCGCAAGGAGGCCGATGGGCAGGCCGAAGGCGAAGGCGACGAGGGTGGAGACGCTGAAGAGGACCAGGGTCGGCCGCAAGGCTTGGAGGATGCGGTACCGCACCCGGGTTTTTTCCGGGATCTTCAGGTCCTCTCCCGTCCACATCCGACCGTCGAGGTCAAGCACCGCCAGGGAAGCCGCCCGGCGAAGGATCCTTTCGGCGCGCGGACGGTCGAGTCCCAGGGAGACGCGGACCCGCCCCTCGAGCAACTTCCGCATCTCGGCCGGCGAACGGCCCTGCATTTCCGCGGGGCTCATGCCGGAAAGCATGCCCCGCGCGATGTCCGTGACCTGCGCCGCGGCCTGCGCCTCCAGGGTCTGGTTCAAGAGCATGGCGAGGAGGAGGCAGGTGCATATCCAGCTCGCCGCCGCCACTGCGAGGCGGCGAATCGCATACGAGGCTTTCACGGTCGTCTCCGGGAATCGGGAAATCGGCCTTCGGAAGGATTCCCGGGGCCGCCGGGCCAGCATAGCACGGTTTTCGGCGTCCGGGCAGGGATGTCGCCGCGGACATGGGCTGGCCGAGAGCGGCGCCCGCGGCGTATCATGGAGGCTGGCGGCCGCGGACCGCCGCAGGGGAGGACAAGCATGGGCATGCAGTACCACGTCAAACTCGCCGAGGGCGACATCGCGCCCTACGTGCTCCTGCCCGGCGACCCGGGCCGCGTCGCCGCCGTCGCCGCGCATTGGGACGAGGCGCTCAAGGTCGCGGAGAACCGCGAGTACGTGACCTATACCGGCAGCTACAAGGGCTTCCGGCTTTCCTGCACGAGCACCGGCATCGGCGCTCCCTCGACGGCGATAGCGCTGGAGGAGCTCGCCCGCGCCGGGGCGCGCACCTTCCTCAGGATCGGCACCTGCGGCACCTTCCTGGACGGGGTCGACAACGGCGACATCGCGGTCTTCGACTCCGCCGCGCGCTACGACGGCGCCTCCAAGCTTTACGCGCCCCTCGAGTTCCCGGCCGTCGCGAACCACGAGGTCCTGCGCGCCTGCCTCGAAGCGGGAGAGGCCCTGGGCTATCGCTGCCACGTCGGCACCTCGCGCTCCGCCGACACCTTCTACGCCTGCCACGCCCGGCCGGGCTCCTCCTTCGGCGGCTACTGGCAGAGCGGCTGGCGCGAACACTTCGAGGACCTGAAGCGCATGGGCATCCTAGGCGCCGAGATGGAGGCGGGCATCGTCCTCGTCCTGGCGCGGCTCTGGGGCCTGCGCGCCGGCGCCATCGCCGTCGTCCTGGACAACGTCCTCAAGGTCTCCGGCGAAAGCGGCAAGTTCGATCCCGAGGAGGGCTTCAGCCACGCGGGCGACAATGTCGAGAAGCTCGCCCTGATGGGAAGCGAGGCCCTGCGGCTCCTGGCGGAGAGGGACCGCGCCGCCGGCCGGACCTGATCCCGAAGAAGCAGGCGGGAAAAGCCGGCCGAAGGCTTTCCGCGGTGGAAAGCGGCCGAAGCGGGCGCTATCTTGTCCCGCGGAGGAAGAAATGAACCTATTCAAGCGACTTCTCCTCGCCTGCGCGGTCCTGGCGGCCGGTACGGCGACGCTCTCGGCCCGACCGGGCGGGGGCGGCGGCCTGCTCTATTCCCTGCAGCGCCCCGACTGGAATCCGGCCTTCCTGCCGGAGGCCTCGGGCAGCGGGAGCATCGGGCAGTTCGGCGGCTACGGCTACGGCGTGGACCGCGAAGGCTTCATCACGGGAGGCTTCGGGCTCGTCATGTTCGACGCGGGAGCCTCCTACCAGGCGGCCGCCCCCGCGAGCCGCGTGGGCGGCGGATTCGGCGGCATGATCGTCGGCCGGCGGCTTTCGGGCGGCCCCCTCCTCAACCTCGACCTGGCGGCCCGCCTCGGGGTCGGCGGCTTCAGGCCCGGCGCCGCGACGAGCTATTTCAGCTATTACGCGGAGCCCTATCTCGAGCTCGGCGTCGGCCTCACGCCCTGGATGCACCTGGGCGTCAACGTCGGCTACCAGCTTGTCGGCAACCTCCTGCCCGCCGCTCCCGGCAGCGCCTTCGGCTTTCATGCGCCGAGCCTGGGGTTTACCCTGACCTGGGGACGATACTGACGGTGACGGCGACAGTATAGGCGAAGGCCCTCGTGTCCTTGCGGAAGCGAGGGCCTTTTTCATCGGCGGCGGCGCCGCGCGGCGGGACGCGGGGGTCGGGCGCGCGGCTTTAGATCTTCGAGATCCTGGAGGAGAGGCCGCGGCGCCAATCCTTTTTCTCGCCTTCCTTTTCCCACTGGACGCGGCGCTTCACGACAAAGGCGCTCTCGTTCTTGTCCTTGAACTCGACGACGCCGAAGGAGCCCGAGCCGAGGTAGACGAGGCGCTCGTTCGGACCGAGGCTCTCGGCGGCCGCGACGCGCTCGAGGACGCAGTCGAAGTGGGCCGGCACGGCGTTTTCCTTGTCGGCGCCGACGGCGGTGGAGAGGTCGTAGACGGGCTTGCCGCAGAGGGGACAATCCACCGGCTCGGATTTCTCGTTCGGCGGAAGCTCGATGGGCTCGCGGAACTGGCTTTCCTTGGCGCGGTCGCCGCGGGCACGGTCGTCCCGCGCATCCGGGCCGCGTCCGTCCTTGGCTCGCTCCTCCCGCGGGCGATCGTCCTTGGAGCGATCCTGGCCGGGCCTGCCGAAGCGTCGGCGGCCGAAGCGCCGGCGATCCTTGCCCTCGTCGGAGCCGTCGCCGCCGCCGGGCGCGGAGGGTTTGCCGCCCGAACCGGGCCGCTGGCCGCCGGACGCCGGACGGACGCCCTTGCCGGGCTCCATCCTTCGTCCGCCTTCGGGCCGGCCTCCCCTATCGCGTCTTTCTTCCGCCATCCATGTATCCTTCCGTCAGCCGCGCGCTCAGCACCGTCGCGATCCTGAGTATGGCGCCGGCCATATAGGCCTCGTCGCGCAGCTTCTCCTTGAGTTCAGCGATCCGAGCTTGGTCGGACCGACCCGTTCCCCGGCCCGTCATAGGTCTCCCGTGAATGCCGATTCGATGCGGCGCACAATTTCGCCGCCTCGCACGAGCGCGACATCGAAGCGCGCCCGCAGGTACCTATATTGTCGATTCCGGACGAGGAAGATTTTAGCCGTTTCGACGATGCGCCGGCGCTTATCGCCGCCGATGGAGTCGCCGAGGTCGCCCGAGCCGAGGGAACGCCATGATTTTACCTCGACGAAGGCCAGCGTGTCGCCCCTCGCGGCGACGAGATCGATCTCGCCCCTGCCCGCGCGGAAATTCCGCGCCAGGAGGATCCAGCCCTCCGCCTCGAGGGCCGAGGCGACCAAGGCTTCACCCGCGCGCCCGCGGGCGCTCGTCGAGGGGCGCGCGCCGCCGCCGCCGGCCGGTTCCCCGCCGGAAGGCATTCCCACGCTTCGCCGCCGGAGCCGGGGGGCTCCTAGGAGCCCGCGAGCTCCTTGGGATCCAGGGCGCGGGCGATGAACAGGGTCTTTTCGGCGATCAGGTCGACGGTTTCGCCCCGGTCGCCCTCGAAATGGTTGCCGAACTCGTCGACGATGAGCTTGAGCTTGGGCCTGAGCGGCGCGTCCGGATGGGTTTCCACGACGCGGGCGATGGCGGCGTTGTTGAGAAGGACCGTCGAGCCCAAGGGGTAGATGCCCATGGACTTGATGAAGGCCTTGAGGATTTCCGGATCGAAGCGGCGCGAATTGTCCGACAGGAGGGTCTTCATCGCGGCGTAGCCGATCATCGAGTTGCGGTAGGGCTTCACGGAAACCATCGCCTCGAAGGCGTCGGCGACCGAGACGACGCGGGCCAGGGCGTCGATGTCGGCGCCGGAGGTCTTGCGCGGGTAGCCTTCGCCGTCCCAGCGCTCGTGGTGCTGGAGGCCGATGATGCCCACGTCGTCCGGATAGAAGAGCTCCTTCGTCACGATGCGGTAGGACAGGAGGGGGTGGGCGCGGATCTTCTGCGCCTCCTCCTCGGAAAGGCCGCCCTGCTTCTTCACGATGGACTCGGGTATGCGGAGCATCCCGACATCGTGGAGAAGGGCGCCGGTGGCGAGGTAGGAGAGCTTGTAGACGGGAAGCTTCAGGGTCTGCCCGATGACAGTGGCGAGGATCGCGGTGTTGACGCCCGACTTCGCGGCGTCCCCGCCCGAGGATTCGCTCCCGAGGATGGCGGAGATCGCGGCGTCCCTTTCGTCGCGGACGAGCTGGAGGAGGGACTGGGAAATCAGGTCGACGGTCTTGGGTTCGATCGCCTCGCCCTTGCGGATGCGGTCGAAGACCTGGGCCAAGCGGTCGACGAGGTCGGTGTACTTCCGGTAGAGCTCGCGGCTGCCGGCGAAACCCTGCTGGCCGGGAATCGGGGTCCCGCCCGCGGCGACCGGGCCCCCGGCCGCCTTGGCCGCCTCGGCGCGGCCGGCGTTCTCGTCGATGAGTTCGCCCTCGGTGAGCACGAAGGCGATGCCCCAGCGCTTCAGGACGTCCACATCCTTCTGCTTGACGGCGATTCCCGCGGGCACGAGGAGGCTCTTGTCGTCGATGTAGACGTCCTCGGAGAAGCGGGAACCGGGCACGATCTGATCCAGGGCGATTCTCTTCTTCATGCTTCCTCTATCGACTTCACGAAGGCGAAGACCCTCGCGACGATCTCGTAATATTCGACGGGGACAAAGCCCCCGATATCGATCGGATACAGCGCCTCCGCGAGGGCCCCGTCGCGGAGCAGGGGCACGCCCTTCTCCTCGGCGATCCGCGCGAGCCGTTCGCCCGCTCGCCCCGCCCCCTTGGCGAGGAGGAAGGGTGCCGGCAAGCCCGCCTCGTAGCGGAGGGCTACGGCCTTGAAGCGGGGCCTAGGCATCGAAGGCAACCCCCTCCCCCGCGGCGACCCCACCGCCGCCCCGCTCCGCGTCATCCGCGGCCAGTTCGACGAGACAAGCGCTCGCCGCGAGAGCCTTGACCAGGGCGGGGAGCCCGCCTTCGGCTTCGGCGAATCTGGCACCGGGGTAAATCCGGAGCCGCGGCCTTGCGGTACCGCCCATCGCAAGGGAAAACCCCCAGGCGGAGGCGGCGGTTACGGAAAGTCCCGCGCTGAACCGCGCCTCGAGCCTTCCCGGACCGCCGGGCATACTGGGAAATAGTATACGCAAGCTTCCGCGAAAAGCAACCGAATCGAGCGAGAAGCGGAAGGGAAGCATCACCCAGTTGCCTTCACGGCCCCGCGCGTGGTTCGCGAGGCCGAGGAGGCCGGCGTCGGGCGAGCTCCTCATGACCAGAGCCTCAAGGAAGGCGGCGAAAAAAGCGGGGAGTTCCTCTTCGTCGAGGAGGCGCTCGAAGCCGCCTTCGAGCTCCTCGGTCGTCGGCGCCTCCGGTGCCTCCGGTGCCTCCGGTGCCTCGCGGCCGGAGGGAGCGACGGCGCCCTCCTCCTCCGGCGGTCCGCCGGCATCCGCGCGACTCTCTTCGGCGCCGCCGTCGCCCCAGCCGCCGCCGCCCGCGCCGCCGTCGGCCCCGGAATCAAGCGCGGCGGCGAGGGCCTCCACGGTTGCCTCGGTCGCGGCGAGGCCCTTGCCCTCGAGGACGGCGGCGAGGGCGGCTCGCTCGCCCTCGGCGCCCGTCGGGGCCCGGAGAACGGCGCGGCGGAGGCGTTGCAGGGACGGCCCTTCGGCTTTGAGGCCTTCCGCCAGGAGGGCGTGGAGGGCCAGGCGGGAGGCGGTGTCGTTGGGCAGGCCGAGGCGAGCGAGGACGGCGGCGCCGCCGGGCGCGCTTGGCGCGCTTGGCGAGCCGGCGGCACCCGCCGGACTCACGGCACCCGCCGGCCCCGGCGCGGCGAGGCTCGCGGGGAGGAGCCGGAGGACGAGGCCCGCGCCGCCGCGCGGGGACGAGGGCGCGAGCTCGACCCGCGCGCGAAGCGTCGCGCCGGCGGGAAGCTCGGCCGCGGAGCGGGCGGTAAAGCTCAGCTCTCCCGCGCGCAGGCGATAGAGCCCGGGCTCCAGGCGCTCCTCGACCCGCAGGAAAACGAAAGCGCCGGCGCGGAAACTGGTTCCGGAGCCGGCGCTCGGTACAAGAAGAGAAACTTCGGCTTGGCCCAGGGGGCGCATGCCTCGCAAGGGACCGAAGGCCGACCCGGGGGACGGCCGTCGGAAGGCCTTAGGCCTTCTCCGCCTGGGGAGCCTCGACCTTGCCCGTGGTGGGGAGAAGGACCTTGATCTTGGCCTTCTTGCCGATCTTGCCGCGGATGTAGTAGAGCTTGGCGCGGCGGACCTTGCCGGCGCGGACGACCTCGACCTTCTCGACGCGGGGTGAGTTCATCGGGAACACGCGCTCGACGCCGACGCCGTAGGAGTTCTTGCGGACCATGAAGGTCTTTCCGAGACCGGAATTCTTCATGGCGATGCAGAGGCCCTCGTAGATCTGGATGCGCTCGGTCTTGCCCTCGACGATCTTGAAGTGGACCTTGATGGTGTCGCCCACGTTGAAGGCGGCCGGCTCGGACTTAATCTGCGGCGCCTGGATCTTCTGTATAAGGTTCATCGCTTCCCCCTTCGGTTGCTATTTCCTTGAGCAACCGCCGAGCCTCTTCGGGAAGCTCGGCGGTGGCGAGAAGCTCGGGGCGGTAAGCCAGCGTCTTCTTGAGCTGGGCCTTGAGCCGCCACCGCGCTATGTTCGCGTGGTGCCCCGAGGTCAAAACTTCGGGGACCTTCATGGTACCATAAATCGCGGGCCGTGTATACTGGGGATATTCGAGGAGCCCCGGCCCGGAAAAGCTCTCCTCCTCGAGGCTCTCGCCGGAGATGACCCCGGGCACGAGCCGATAGACCGCGTCGACGAGGACGAGGGCGGCGACCTCGCCGCTCGAGAGGACGTAGTCCCCGATGGAGACTTCGTCGTCCACGTACTCGTCGATGATGCGCTGGTCCACGCCCTCGTAGCGGCCGCAGACCAGGACGAGATGGGTCTCCTTGGAGAGATCCTTCGCGTAGGCCTGGTTCAGGAGGCGCCCGGAGGGCGTGACGAAGACGGTCCTGGCCTCGCGGGCCCCGACCGCCTCGAGGGCGCGGCCGAGGGGAGCGGGCAGCATCAGCATGCCGGCCCCGCCGCCGAAGACCTCGTCGTCGCACTTGCGGTGCTTGTCCGTGGCGTAATCCCTGATGTCGACGAGCTCGTACTCGAGAATGCCCTTGGCGACCGCCTTGGCCATGATCGAGCTCTCGAAGAATCCGCGAAGGATCTCCGGGAAGAGCGTCAGCACCGTGAGTTTCATTCTTCTTCCAAAATCCAGGGAGCGACCAGCACGGCGGTGCCCGCCTCGATGTCCACGGCACCGACGAATTCCTTGCGGAAGGGGACCAAGGCGACCCGGCCGCCCGGCAGGAGGGTTTCGAGCCAGGGATCGGGGCCGCCGGAGAGGACGCCCTTGACGCGACCGAGCTCCTTGCCGTCCTCGCCGACGATGGCGATGCCGACGAGGTCCGTGACGTACCACTCGTTGTCCGCGAGCGGCGCGGCCGCCTCGCGGGGAACGACGATGTCGAGCCCCGTGAGGATCCGGGCGGTCTCGGGCGAGGGATAGCCCTCGAAGGCGATCGTGAGGTCGCTCGGGATGCCCTCGCAGCGCAGGACCTTGAGCCTGAGGCTCCGGCCTTCGCCCTGCAGATCCGCGTAGCCGAGCTTCTTGATGTGGGCGACCTCGCCGGAATAGCTCTGCACGCGCAGGTCGCCCCGGACGCCCTTGGGGGCGCCGAGGCGGGCTATCGCGAGCTTGTCATCGGGCTTGTTCGGTTGCATGTTCGTTCCGGAAGGTCGCGGCCTTCAGGAAGCCGCGCTCGGCCCCCAAGGGGGATCCAAGCGCGATTTCCCGAGGACCCGGGTCCCTGCCGTCAGTCGAGGATCTCGAGAACGACCCGCTTCTCGGAAGCGGTGGAGGCCGCGGAGAGGATGGTCCGCATCGCCTTGGCGATGCGGCCGTGCTTCCCGATGACCTTGCCGATGTCGTCGCTCGCGACGCGGAGCTCGAGGATGGTGGACTTGTCCTGCTCGATGACGTTGACCGTCACGCCGGAAGGGTCGTCCACGAGGGACTTGGCGATGTACTCGACGAGATCGCGTTCCACGAATGTCTCCTTCGGATGCTGCTGGACTCTAGAGAGGGCGCCGCGATCGGGAATTACTTGACGTGAATGCCCTTCTTGTTGAGGAGGCCGCGGACGGTGTCGGTCGGCTGGGCGCCCTTGGAGAGCCAGTCCTTCGCCTTCGCCTCGTCGATGAGGATCTGCTTGCCTTCCGCCTCGATGGGGTGGTAGAGGCCGATCTCGTCGATCGTGCGGCTGTCGCGGGCCGAGCGGGAATCCATGATGACGATGCGGTAGAAGGGCCGCATCTTGGAACCGAAACGCTTGAGTCTGATCTTGACGCTCATAGGATAGTCCTCCTGAGTGGATTGGGGCCCGCCCTTACGACACGCCGAAGAGGCACTGCCTCCATCGGTGTTCCCCGGACGGGGGGCCCGGAGCGGGGAAACGCGTTTTGAAGGTATACACCGCGGCGGGCGCCCTAGTCAATCGAGGCGTCCGGGAACTATGAACGCCGACCCGTTCCGGTGTATATCTTGGCCCGTGCAGCCCCCCCTACCCGCCGACGCCCTCGTCCTCGCCCCCATGGTCTCCCTGTCCCACCGGGCCCTCCGCGAGCTCATCCTCCGTTTCGGCGGCATGGACCTGGCCTTCACCGAGATGGCGAGCGCCGGCGCCTTGGTTTCCGAGTCGCCCTACGACGCCTGGTACCTCGACGCCGAGCCCGAGCCGGCCAAGACCATCCTCCAGTTCTACACGACGAAACCCGGGCGCCTCGCCGAAGCCTTGGCCATGGTCGCCGACAAGCCGGTCTTCGGCGTGGACATCAACTTCGGCTGCGCCGCCCCCCACATCAAGCGCGCCGGCGGCGGCGCCGCCTGGATGCGCGAACCGGAAAAGGCGCGCGACCTGGTCGCCCTGGCGCGGGCCGCCTGGCCCCGGAACCTGTCGGCCAAGCTCCGCATCGGCCCCGAAGAGGACTACGGCGCCCTCAGGGACTTCGCCCAGGGCCTCATCGAGGCGGGTATCGACTTCCTCACCCTCCATCCCCGCCTGGAGGACGAGAAATTCCGCCGCAAGAGCCGCTGGGACTACGTCGGGCGCCTGGCCGCCGAACTCCCCGTGCCCGTGCTCGGCAACGGCGACGTGCGAAGCTTTTCGGACTGGACCCGGCGCCGGACCGAAGCGGCGCCGGCCGGCGTCATGCTCGGCCGCGAGGCCGTGCGGCGCCCCTGGATCTTCGCCCTGCTCCGCGGCAGGGAGGCCTCCCCGGATTTTGCCCTCGAGGTGAAGCTGCGCGACACGGCCTTCGATTTTCTCGACCTGCTCGAAGCGCGGCTCCCCGCCGACATGCATCTCACGCGCGCGCGGAAGTTCTTCTTCTATTACGCCGACAACGCCACCTATGCCCACCACCTCCGCTGGAAGCTCCAGAACGCCCCCGACCTCCCCGCCATGAGGACCATCCTCGACGCCTACTTCGAGGAAGTCCCCCAAGACCGCGTACGGCTCGAGCGGGACTAGTTCCCGGGCCTTCCGGCGGGCATTCCGCCCCTAAATGCACGATACTCGCCCTAGGGGCTTTCGCCGGCGAGCGGAAGCTGACATAACCTGCATCTTTTGTCTTGAACAGTTTTACACTTAGCGTTAATATGTAATCATCAAAGGAGGATCGCCGAATGGCCACCACCCTACCCCTCATGTTTATGGAAAAAGCGCAGGCGCAACCCACCGTCGCCGCCCAGTACGCCAAGGACGCCTCCGGCGAATTCGCTCCCATCAGCTACGCCGAGCTTCTCGCCGACATCGCCGCCTTCGCCCAAGGCCTCGCGAAGCTCGAGGTCCAGAGGGGTGACCGCATCGGCCTCATCTCCGACAATCGCCGCGAATGGCTCGTCACCGACCTTGCCATCCTCGGCCTCGGCGCCGCGGACGTGCCCCGGGGTTGCGACGCCACGGAAGACGAGATCCGCTATATCCTATCCTGGAGCGAATGCAAGCTCGCCATCCTCGAGAACGAACGCCAGCTCGAGAAGCTGCTGACCCAGCGCGAGCGCATGCCCCTCCTCACGAGGGTCCTCCTCTTCGACGCGCCCTCCGCCCAGAAGAAGGCCGCGGCGGAAAAGGCCGGCCTCGCCGTTTCCACCTTCGCCGAGGTCGACGCCGCGGGCCGCCTGCCCGGCGCCCCCGCCTTCTACGCGGCCGAGGCCGCCAAGGGCAAGCCGGACGACCTGGCCACCCTCATCTACACCTCGGGCACGACGGGCGAACCCAAGGGCGTCATGCTCTCCCACGCCAACTTCCTCCACCAGACCGACTACATCCCGAGCATCGTCCACCTCAAGTCGGGCGACATCTTCCTCTCCGTCCTGCCGATCTGGCACTCCTTCGAGCGCATTTCCCAGTACATGATCCTCGCCGCCGGCGCCTCCGTGGCCTACTCCAAGCCCATCGGCTCCGTGATGCTCGCGGACTTCCAGGCGGTGCGGCCCCAGTGGATGTCCTCGGTGCCGCGGATCTGGGAATCGGTGATGGAAGGCATCTACCGCAACATCCGCCAGCACGGCGGGGCCAAGAAGGTCCTCTTCACCTTCTTCGTCGGCGTCGGCGAGACGCGCGCCTACTTCCGCGACCACATCCTCGGGCGGGTCGCCGAATTCCACCAGCGTTCCCGCCTCCTCGAGCTGGCCTCGTCGATCATCCCCTTCCTCCTCCTCAGCCCCCTCTACGCCCTCGGCAACCTCCTCGTCTTCAAGAAGGTCAAGCAGAAGCTCGGCGGCCGCTTCATCGCCGGCATCTCCGGCGGCGGCGCCCTGCCGCCGGCCGTCGACCGCTTCTTCGGCGCCCTCGGCGTCCTCATCCTGGAGGGCTACGGCCTCACGGAGACGGCGCCCGTCCTGGCGGTCAGGCCCCAGGACCACCCCGTCGGCGGCACGGTCGGACCGGCCCTGCGCGGCACGGAGCTCAAGATCGTCGACGAGACGGGCAAGCCCCTGCCCTTCGGCCACAAGGGCCTCATCATGGCCCGCGGTCCCTCGGTGATGAAGGGCTACTACAAGCGCCCCGAGCTTACGGCGAAGGTCCTCTCGGCCGACGGTTGGCTCGACACCGGCGACCTCGGCATGCTCACGCGGAACGGCGAGCTCAAGATCACGGGCCGCGCCAAGGACACCATCGTCCTCCGCGGCGGCGAGAACGTGGAACCGGCCCCGATCGAGCAGAAGCTCGCCGAAAGCCCCTACATCAGGACCGCCGTCGTCCTCGGCCAGGACGAGCGCTTCCTGGCGGCCCTCATCGTCCCCAAGGAGGAGGCCGTCAGCGCCTGGGCGGAGGAGAACAACATCCCGATCGTCGACTACGAAACCCTCCTCAAGCAGCCCGAGGTCCTGGAACTCATCGACGGCGAGGTGAGCGACCTCATTTCGCCCCGCCACGGCTTCAAGAGCTTCGAGCGCATCTTCCGCTTCACCCTGCTTCCCAAGGCCTTCGAGGTCGGCCGCGAGCTCTCCGCCAAGCAGGAGATCAAGCGCCACGTCATCGCCGAGATCTACGCGAAGGAAGAAAAGCAGCTCTTCGCCAACTGACGCGCCCGCGCGGCGACCGGATGTCAGCCCCGAGCCCCGAGCTCGGGGCTTTTGCGTTATGGGGAGCTCGGATCGAGAATCATTGGGGACTGCCTCGAAGAGTGTTGGAGGCTGTCGGTGATGTAGGGTAGCCAGGATTTTCCTTTGGGCGCCCATGTGTAGAAGCTTTTTCCCGAATAGGCTACCATATCTTGACATATTGAGAGCTTTATTATATATATTTTATTACCGATATGAAGACGCCAACCAAGATTTGGATCTGCATGGGGAGTTCCTGCTACGCGCGCGGCAACGCGCAAAACGCGGAGATCGTCCAGCGCTGGCTCGCCGCCAAGGGCATCGTTTCCGAGGTCGATTTCGCCGGCACCCTCTGCGAGGGCCGGTGCAAGGAAGGCCCGATACTGAAGATCGGCGACAGGATCTTCTCAGGCGTCACGCCGGCCACGGTCGAGGACATCCTCGAACACCTGTTCGCGGGGAAGTGACATGGACAAACGCCAACCGGTCTATACCGAGACGGCCGCCTGCCAGGACTGCTACAAGTGCGTCCGCGAGTGCCCGGTCAAGGCCATCAGCGTCAGCGACGGCCACGCGAGCGTCGTCGGGGAGCTTTGCGTCCTCTGCGGCCACTGCGTCGAGGTCTGCCCGGTCGGCGCCAAGAAGGTCCGCTCCGACGTGGACCGCGCCAAGGCCCTCATCGCCCTGCGCCCAGAGGTGATGCTCTCCCTCGCGCCGTCCTTCGCGGCCGAGTTCCCGGGTCTCGAGCCCGGGCGCCTCGTCGCGGCCCTCCGCCGCCTGGGCTTCGCGGCCGTCTCCGAGACGGCCTTCGGCGCCGACCTCGTCTCCCGCGCGACGGCGGCGGAGCTCCGCGCCCTGGCCGCCGCGCCGGCCTCGCGCCCCCGCGTCCTCCTTTCCACCGCC
>JAEUJG010000520.1 GCA_016794765.1 Spirochaetaceae bacterium
AACCTCCTCGCCCTCAACGCCAACGTCGAGGCGGCGCGCGCGGGCAAGTACGGAAAGGGCTTCGCGGTCGTCGCGGAGGAAGTCCGCAACCTCGCGGTGCGCAGCGCCGGCTCGGTCAAGGAAACCACGCGCATGGTGGACGAGGCGATCGCGAACATCGCCCGGGGCAACGAGCTCTGCGACGTGACGGCGAAGCAGCTCTCCGAGATCGTCGGGGGCGCCGCGCAGGTCGCGGGCCTCGCGGAAGAGGTCTCCGCCGCCAGCAAGGAGCAGACCCTCGGCCTCGAGCAGATAACGCAGGGCTTGAACCAGATCGACCAGGTCACCCAGGCCAACACGGCGAGCGCGGAGGAGAGCGCTTCCGCCTCCGAGGAGCTTTCCTCGCAGGCCCAGCAGCTCAAGAGCATGCTCGCGCGCTTCAAGCTCCGCGCCGGCGAGCGGCGCCTGGACGACGGGGAGGTCCTCAAGATGCTCCGCAGCGAGCTCGCCAAGCGGGACGGGCAGAAGAGCCGGGCGATCGCCCCGGTCGGGGTTGGCCAAGGGAAGTCCCAGCCCGCCAAGCTCGGCAGGATCGGCTCCGGCCGGCCGAATCCGGTCGACGTCATCTCCCTCGACGACGACAACTTCGGCAAATTCTAGGAGGCCTGGCATGGGCGAAAACGCGAGGGCGCGCGGACGCGAGGAAGACCACCTCCTCGAGGACGACGACGAGGACACCCAGGCGAACAAGTACCTCTTCTTCAGGATCTCCAAGGAGTCCTACGGCATCGGCATCAAGCACATCATCGAGATAATCGAGCTCCAGTCGATCTCGGCCGTCCCCGACATGCCGGAATACGTGAAGGGAGTCATCAACCTCCGCGGCAAGGTCATCCCCATCGTCGACCTCCGCCTGCGCTTCGGCATGTCGGCCCGCGACTACGACGACCGCACCTGCATCGTCGTCACCGAGATCGACGGCGTGCTCATCGGCTTCGTGGTCGACACGGTCGAGGAGGTCCTGGAGATCCCCGAGAGCGGCATCGAGGAGGCGCCGCGCTTCAAGTCGGTTTCGGGGCGCGAGCGCTACATCCTCGGCATGGGAAAGGTCGGCGAGGCGGTCAAGATCCTCCTCGACATCGAAAAGATCGCGCGCGGCGACGAGATGGCCATGGCCGCGCGCGTGGAGCAGGCCGCCGTCTAGGCGGCGCGGGCAGGGATGAACGAGCTCCTCGATCTCTCGGAGGGCGAATTCCGCTACATAGCGGGAATGCTCTACGAGCGTTTCGGCATCCGCCTCGGGAGCCAGAAGCGCGTTCTCGTCGCCGGCCGCCTGACCAAGCGGGTGCGCCAGCTCGGCCTCGACAGCTTCTCGGCGTACTTCGCCCATGTGGAGGCGGACCATACGGGAGCCGAGCTTTCGGAGCTCATCAACCGCATCACGACGAACCATTCGTATTTCTTCCGGGAGCGCGAGCATTTCGACTTTCTCGCGGCTTCCGTCCTGCCCGGCTTCCGCTCGGCCTTGCCGGGCAGGCGGGGCTCCTCCCTGCGGATCTGGAGCGCGGGCTGCGCCACGGGCGAGGAGGTCTACACGATCGCGATGACGCTCGCGGAGTTCTTCGGCGCCGACCTTGGCTCCCTGGACCACGGCCTCCTGGCGACGGACATCTCCCGCGCCGCGCTGGAAGAGGCCTGCGAGGGCGTCTACCCGGAGACCAAGCTAAGGGAGCTGCCGCGTGCCTACCGCGAGACCTACTTCCGGAAGCTGGACGAGGAGCGCTACGAGATAGCCCCGGCCTTGCGTTCGATGGTACTCTTCAAGCGACTAAACCTCATGGCCGAGCGGTTCCCCTTCTCCGGCGCATTCGACGTCATCTTCTGCCGCAACGTGATGATCTACTTCGACGAGGCCTCCAGGCGCCGCCTCGTCGATTCCTTCCACGCCTGCACGAAACCCGGCGGCTACCTCTTCATCGGCCATTCGGAGACCCTCCAGCGGCTCGGTTCGCGCTGGGAATACATCCAGCCCGCGGTGTATCGAAAGGCGGTCGATTGACATGGGCGCGAAGCTCGGCGCCGACGGCGCGACGATCATCGCCATCGCCAACCAGAAGGGGGGCGTCGGCAAGACCGTCACGGTCGTGCAACTCGCCTCCGGACTCGCGCGGGCCGGCTTCAAGGTCCTGGCCGTGGACGGGGATCCCCAGGGAAACCTGAGCCTCTTCTTCGGCTGGACCGAAGGGCGGGATTTCGGCGACCTCGTGGCGGCGGCCGCGGCCGGCGGCGAGCCGAAGGCCTCGGACTACATCGCGCCGCGCGTGCGGAAAGGCCTCGATCTCCTGCCGACGCGGCGCAGGAACCTCCGTCGCGAGCTTTCGGACGCCGATTTCGACCGGGCTTCCCCCGCGGTCTCCCTGTCCTTCGCCTCGCTGAAGGACCGCTACGACTGGATCATCCTGGATTGCTCCCCCTCGAGCGGCGCCCTCGAGCGCCTCCTTCTCCGCTCGAGCGAGGCGGTCATCGTGCCCCTCGAGTTCCAGCTGTTCTCCGTCGCGGGCCTCGAGGCGATCCTGGCGGAAGTCGCCGCCTGCGCCGAGGAGTCCCGCAAGGACCTGAAGGTTCATTCCCTCGTCTTCACCAAGGCCGAAAACCGCCTGGCCCGCGTCACCCTCTACCGGGAACTCTTTTCGAGCTACCACATTCCGATCTACGAAATCTGCAAATCCGAATACCTGCCGCGTTCGCTCGAGAAATCGAGGACCATTTGGGAGTGCGCCCCCTCGAGCTTCGCCGCGAGGGACTACGCGCGCCTGATCGAACGCGCCTTCATGGAGTCGCCAGATGACCGCTAGAAAAAAAATGGAAGCCGAGCGTTCGCGCATCGTCGCCTCGCTCGCGGGCAGCCTCGTCGACGGAGGCGGCGGTTACGCCATCTCGACGGCCTTCGCCCAATCCGCGCGGCGACCCTTCCTGGGGCCGTGGACCGTCGCGGAGCACGTCGTGGACGGACTACCCTACGCGGAAGTCCACGCCTTGACGGTCCTCCACGGGCGCAAGCTCCTCGAGCCGGCCTACGAGGCGGCCTACGATTTTTCCGAGCTCGTGTGCGTCAAGAAGGTGGAGCTCCGCGGGCTCCTCGAGTCGGAGGGAGGGCCGGTCTCCTATCTGTTCCGGATGGCGGTATCCCTGCTCTGGTACCCCGAGCCCCGTGCCCTCCGCGTGACCCCGGTGCTCGGCTACCAGGCGAGCTACATCGGCGGCGAACCCGTCGCCCTGCGGGAGCTCGAAGGGTCGGCCCGCAGCCTGGGGATCGCCTTCCGCCTTGACGGAGCGGACGTGATCCTCGAGGAGGGCGGCGACGTGAAGCGCCTGCGGAGGCCCTAGGTGGACGCGCATGCTTCCCGCATCAGGGTCCTCGTCGTGGACGATTCCGCCGTCGCGCGGGAGGCCATATCCCGCGGGCTCAAGGAAGATCCCGAGATCGAGGTGGTCGGCACCGCCTCGGACGCCTATACCGCGCGCGACCGCATCGTAT
>JAEUJG010000583.1 GCA_016794765.1 Spirochaetaceae bacterium
ATCTCGGCGTCCTTGCCGTAATGCTTTTCGATCCACGCGATGGACTCCGCGGCCAAGGCGCGCACCTTGTCGGCGTCCCGGTGGGCGCCGAGGCGCTCCGCCGCGTTCGCGTCCTTTTCGAGGAGCTTTACGGCCAGCCAGCGGGCGGGAAAGCGCGCGGCGAAGGCCGGATCGGCGGCGACCGCCCGCTCCACCGGGGCGAGCCGGGCCTCGAGCTCCTCGCCGTAATGAACGCTCTTCCGCCGCTCGGCGTCGGGGCGGCCCGCCGCCGCCGCGGGGATGGCCGCCGCGTCGGCGGCGGCGTCGGCGACGGCGTCCACGAGGTCGAGGAGGGCGTCCACGCCGCCGCCCTTCGTGCCGACGGTCTTGGCCATCGGCAGTCCGAGGAGCTCGCCGAGGGCCTTCTCGTCGACGCGGATGCCCTTCGCCTCGGCCTCGTCGCTCATGTTGAGCGCGCCGACGACGGGAATGCCGAGCTCCTGGATCTGGAGGCAGAGGTACAGATGGCGTTCCAGGTTGGTCGAGTCGAGCACGTCGACGATGAGATCGGGCTTCTCGTCGAGGAGGAAGTCGCGCGTGACGACCTCGTCGATGGAGTAGGCCGTCAGGCTGTAGATGCCGGGGAGGTCGACGAAGCGGTACTCCCGTCCGCCGCGGACGCGCGAGCCCTCGCGCTTTTCCACCGTGACTCCAGGATAATTGCCCACCTTGTGGTGTGCGCCGGTCAGCGCGTTGAAGAGGGTCGTCTTCCCCGCGTTCGGGTTGCCGGCCAGCGCGACCTTGAGGACGCGGGAGCGCGGGGCGCTCATCGCGCAAGCTCCTCGACCATGGCTTCGATCTCGATGCCGGCGGCCTCGCCGCGGCGCAGGAGGAGGTCGTAGCCCCGGAGCCGAACCTGCATCGGTCCGCGGAGGAAACCGCGGCGGACCACGCTGCCCTCGGCGCCCTCGGTGAAACCCATGTCGACAAGGCGCTTGCCGACTTCCCTGCCGAGCGCCACGCGGACTACCCTGAACCTCGCCCCGGCCGGGGCTTCGGAAAGATGCATGATTCCTCCGAACAATGTGTTAGTCGTAGCTAACTTTCATGCCGAACCAAACCCATAACAAGGCTGACGCCTCGGCATTTGTTAGAAGCCTATAACATTTGACGTGACACGTCAAGTACGGGGCCCCGAGGCGGAAAGGCCGGACACGAAAAAGGCCTCCCCGGAGGGAGGCCCGCGCGAATCGGCCGCCCCCGGAGCGGTCACGTCGCCGCGCGGCGGCGACTCGAACCCGCCCCGGGCGGCGCCGGGAAGGCGGCCTACAGCGTCTCCACGCGGATCATGTTGGTCGTGCCCTGCCGCGCCAGGGGCAGGCCCGCGACGATGACGAGGCGGTCGCCGCGCTTGGCGGCGCCGGCGGCCAGGGTGGCCTCGCCCACCATCGCCACCGCCTCCTCGAGGCGTTCGTAGGGCTTGGGCAGGAGGACGGGCACGACGCCCCAGTTGAGGGCCAGCTGGTTGTAGACCGTCTCGTCCCGCGTGAAGGCGAGGATGGGCATCCCGGGCCGGAGGCGGGAGAGGAGGCGGGCGGCGTGGCCGGTCTCCGTGAGGACGGCGAGGGCGGCGGCGCCGCACTGGTAGGCGGTGGAGACCGCGTTGTAGGACATGATCGCCGGGAGGTCGCCGGAGCGCACGTTGGGCGGCACCGAGCGGTGGAAGCCCTCGTAGTCGAATTCCTTCTCCACGGCGCGGATGATGGAGCCCATCGTCTCGACCACCTTCAGGGGGAAGCGGCCCATCGCGGTCTCGCCGGAGAGCATCACGGCGCTCGTGGAGTCGAAGCAGGCGTTGGCCACGTCGCTCGCCTCGGCGCGCGTGGGCATGGGGCTCTCGATCATCGACTCGAGCATCTGGGTCGCGGTGATGACGGGCCGCGCGGCCAGGTAGCCCGTGCGGATGATGCGCTTCTGCGCCAGGGGCACGCTCTCCACGGAGATCTCCACGCCCATGTCGCCGCGCGCGACCATGATGCCGTCGGCGGCCTCGACGATCTCGTCCACGGAGGCCAGGCCGCGGGCGCTCTCGATCTTCGCGACGAGGAGGGCCCGGGGGCGGGCGCCCGACTCGGTGCGGGAGCGGGCGACGAGGCGGCGGACCTCCTCGATGTCGGTGGCGCAGCGGACGAAGGACAGGGCGATGTACTCGACCTCCTTCTCGACCGCGAAGGAGATGTCGCGGATGTCCTTGTCGGAGAGGAAGGGAATCGGATAGTCGACGTTCGGAACCGTGAGGTGGGCCTTGGGGCGGAGGCTGCCGGGATTGCCGATCCTCACCTCGATCCCGCCCGGACGACGGCCGACGACCTCGCCGGCGAAGTAGCCGTCCATGAGGAGGATCCGCTGGCCGATCGCGCAGAGGCGGTCGATGTCGGGAAGGTTCGTGTAGGCGCCGCCGGCGGGGGCCTCGAGGCGCTCGATCTCCTCCTGGGGGCGGCTTTCGATGAGAAGCACCTGGTCGGTCTCGATGGCCATCGGCTTCGAGTAACCGTAGAGCCTGACCGCGGGACCCTTGATGTCGGCCATGATGGCGGCGGGCACCGCGAGTTCGACCCGGGCGGCGCGGACCATCGCGATGGCCAGGGTCGCTTCCTCGGGGGTCTTATGGGAAAAGTTGAGGCGGAACACGTTGACGCCGGCCAGGAGAAGTGCCCGGACGGTCTCGGGATTCTCGGAGGCGGGGCCGAGGGTCGCCACTATCTTGGTACGCTTATCAAGCATGTTCATGCGTTTCCTCGCTGTAAACTCGGATGCGGTAGTCTACCGCAATTCGCTTCCCTTTGAAAAGGATCGACTAGGTCGCAATCACCGGCGCGGCGCTTGCGTATTCGCCGCATAATTATCCACCTCCAAGCGCCCGGCCAAAAGCGCGTTCAGGCCAGGGTCGCCAGGGCGGCCCGACGCGCATCGAGCCAGGCGGCGCGCGGCTCGTCGGCGGAAAGGACCGCACGCCAATCCTCCGCGCCCGGCCAATTTCCCCACTCGTCGTATCGGAGGACAAAGAGATCTTCGAGCCGGCGCGGCCGGAGCTCCGGGGGACAGCGCCCGTGAAGGTGCAGGGGATAATTGTAGGCGAAGGAGAGCTCCCGCATGGCGGCGCGCGGCAGGCGGGCGAGCGCCGCGGCGGTCAGGGCGGCCTGATGGAGAAAGATCCCGCGGCGAGGGTCGGCGGCGAGGGTCGCCGTGACTTTGGCCTGCGCCAGGCAACGCGAAAATGCCGCCGCCCACGCGGCCAGGAGCCCGATCTCGGGCCGCAGGGCCAGGCAACCCGCGTTGAAATAGGGGCGCAGCACCGCCCGGTCGATGGTCGCCGTCATCGGAAAGGCCGCGGCGGGATCGCCGCCGACCGCCTCGTGGATCGCCGTCCAGTACACGTCGAGCGGAGCCTCGAATCGCGAGCCGACAAGGGTGTGGTGGACCGGCCGGAAGGCGAGGTCCGTCCCCGCCGGCAGGAGAAACTCGCCCGGCTCCCGGACGACGAAGGCGTCCGGATCGAGCCAGGCCAGGAGCTCCGCGCCTCCGCCGCCGACCGGGCTCCGGCAACGGGCCTCGACCGCGGCGGCCGCGAAGGGCTTTTCGCCGAAGGGCAGGGCTCTCGCCTCCTCGTCCGCCGCGTAGGGGACCAGTTCCGCCCCGAGGGCGGGCAGGGCGCGGAGAAAGCCCGCCGCCAAACCACGGCCGCCATCCCGGGCCGCGACCAGGATCGGCGCCGTCGCCAGGCCTCCGCCGAAGGCGCGGATGCTCTCCATGAGAAGCAGCCCCTCGCGCTCGGCGCCGGGCCAGAGGGGAAGGCCGAAGGCGAGGCGAGCCGCGGCGGGTCGCGCCGCCGGGCTGGCCGCGGGGCTGGCCGCCCGGGACAGGGCCGGGGCCGCCGTCGCTTGGTCCTCCGGGGGCGGGGCCAGCCTGGCGGCGCGGGCGTTCCCCGCGGCGATCCTGATCGCCTCGACCATGGCGCCACGGAAGTGATTGCTTCGCAGGCCCGTGACGAGGTTGCCGTCGACGAGGGGCGGCGGCGCGTCGCTCTTGCCGCCCAGGTCCGCATAGACGGCGAAGCGCCCGCCCGCGGCCTCGACCTCGGCGCGGTAGTCCGCGTGGCCGGCGACGCGCCGACCGGCGACAAGGCCCGCGCGGGCCAGGACGCGGATGCCGCGGCAAAAGGCGGCGACGAGCAGCCCGGTGCGGTCGGCCGCGCGCAGGAAGGGTGGCAGGGAGGGCTCGGCCAGAAGGCCCGAGTAGTCCTGCCCCGGAAGGATCACGATGCCGTCGTAACCGGCGGGATCGACGAGCTCGCCGACGAGGCGGTCGACCTCGATCGGCCCGAGGCCGGCGTTGCGGGAAGCCCAGCGGCAGGGTGAAAGGCGGCGCCGGGGTCCCGCCGTCTCCAGCGCGAAGCCGGCGGCCTCGAGCCCGGTCCGGATGCTCGGCCGACCGTCGTCGATCAGGTAATTGGCCCCCCAGCGCTCGTCCAGGAGGAGAAGCAGGCGCGGCTTTTCGTCCATACGAGGAGTATACGCGGAAACGGAACCCCGTCCATCCGGGCCTCTTGACGAAAAGGCCGGATCGGTTTATATGAATACTTGTTCATATGTTCATGCGATCGGGACCCCATAAAAGGAGCCATACCGTGAGTGAAGCGATCGAACTTGCCGAGCCCGGCGCCGCGGAAGGCCCGCTCTCCCCGGCGGCAACCTGCTCCTGCGGCCTCGTCCACGAGGAACGGGTTCGGGACGCCCTCGCCGCCGCCCCGAGTCCGGCCGCGCTCCAGTCCCTCGGCGAACTGTTCAAGCTTTTCGCCGAGCCGACGCGGCTGCGCATCCTCTCCGCCCTGGCCGAGGGGGAACTCTGCGTCTGCGACCTCGGCGCGGTCCTCGGCATGAGCCAATCGGCGGTCAGCCACCAACTCGCCCTGCTCCGCGCGGCCCGCCTCGTGAAAAACCGCCGCGACGGCAAGACCGTCTACTACTCGCTCGACGACGAGCACGTCAAGGAGATACTCCTCGTAGGCCTCGACCACATCTCCGAACGAAAGGAATCCCGATGACCACCTACCGCTTGAAGGGACTCGACTGTCCGGTCTGCGCCGGAGAGATCGAGGAAGGCATAAAGAAGCTCGAGGGCGTCAGCTCCGTGAGCGTCGACTTCGGCACCCTTTCCATGAAGGTCGAAGCCCTCGACCTGGCGGCGGTCGAGGCCGCCGTGGCCCGCATCGAACCCGGCGTCAGCGTCGAGCGCCAGGATCGCGGCCATGGCCACGATCACGGCCATGACCATGGCGAAGGCTTCAACCTCCGCCGGGAGCTCGCCCTCTTCGGCGCCGCCGTCCTCCTCGCCGCGGCGGCATTCGCCCTCGAGGCCACCGGCGCGGCCCAAGGGCTCGGCCGCTTCGGCGCCTGGGCGGCGCCCCTCCTCTTCCTGGCGGCCTATGCCCTCGCCGGCTGGAACGTCGTCGCCGGCGCCTTCCGCAACATCCTCCGCGGCAAGGTCTTCGACGAGCTCTTCCTCATGACCATCGCCACCTTCGGCGCCTTCGCCATCGGCCAATTCGAGGAAGCCGTCGGCGTCATGGTCTTCTACAAGATCGGCGAGATGCTCCAGGAGCGGGCCGCGGAAAAGAGCCGCGATTCGGTCCGGAGCCTCCTGGAGCTCCGGCCCGACACCGCCCGCCTGCGCCGCGGCGGCGAGTGGATCCTCGTCCCCGCGGAGGAGGCCGCCATCGGCGAGGAATACCTCGTCCTGCCCGGCGAGCGCATTCCCCTCGACGGCAGCGTCGTCGCGGGCGAGGGCCTCGTCGACACGCAGGCCCTGACCGGCGAGCCGACCCCGCGCCGCGCCGCGCCAGGCGCCGAGCTCCTCGCCGGCACCCTCGCCGTCGACGGCGCCCTCACCGCCCGCGCGATCCGGCCGGCCGGCGAATCGGCGGCCGCCCGCATCGTGGAGCTCGTGGAAAACGCCTCGCACGCGAAAGCCAAGACGGAGAGGTTCGTCACCCGCTTCGCCCGCGTCTACACGCCCATCGTCGTCGTCCTGGCGGCCCTCATCGCCTTCCTGCCGCCCTTGCTGTTCGGCCGCTCGCTGGCCGACTGGGCCTACCGCGCCCTCGTCATGCTGGTCATCTCCTGCCCCTGCGCCCTCGTCGTCTCCGTGCCCCTCGGCTACTTCGGCGGCATCGGCGGAGCGGCCAGGCGCGGCATCCTCGTGAAGGGCGCCACGGTCCTCGACGCCCTGGCGGAGGCCAAGACCGTCGTCTTCGACAAGACCGGCACCCTGACCAAGGGCGTCTTCAAGGTCCTGGCGGTCGTGCCCGCCGCCCCCCCCTCCGCTCCCGGCGCCTTCACCGAGGACGGGATCCTCAAGCTCGCGGCGGCCGCCGAGTCGCGGTCGCGGCACCCCATCGCGGCCTCCATCCGCGAGGCTGCCCGCGCGCGCGGCCTCTCCGACGGCACCGAGGACGAGGCCTCCCTCGTGCGCGAACTGCCGGGCCACGGCGTCGTGGCCGAGATCGGCGGCCGCCGCATCGTCGCGGGCAACGACCGCCTCCTCCACCTCGAAAACATCCCCCACGCCTCCTGCGCGGCGGAGGGCACGACCGTCAACGTCGCGGTGGACGGCGTCTACGCGGGCCGCGTCGTCATCGGCGACGAGCCCAAGGCCGACGCCGCCGACGCGCTGCGGAACCTCGGCCGGCTCGGCGTCCGGCGCGCCGTGATGCTCACCGGCGACGAGGCCTGCGCCGCCGCGCCGGTCGCCGCGGCCCTCGGCATCGCCGAGGTCCACGCCGGCCTCCTGCCCGGCGACAAGCTCGAGCGGCTCGAGTCGATCATCGCCGAGACCCGAGCGGCCGGCGGCTCCACCCTCTTCGTCGGCGACGGCGTCAACGACGCGCCGGTCCTGGCCCGCGCCGACGTCGGCGTCGCGATGGGCGCCGGCGCCGACGCCGCGGTCGAGTGCGCCGACCTCGTCCTCATGACCGACGAGCCTTCGCGCGTCGCCGAGGCGATCGAGCGGGCCCGCCGCACGCGGCGCATCGTCCGCGAGAACATCGTCTTTTCGCTCGCGATCAAGGCCGGCTTCCTGGCCCTCGGCGCCCTCGGGGTCGCGGTGATGTGGGAAGCGGTGATCGCCGACGTCGGCGTCGCCCTCCTCGCCACGCTGAACGCGACGAGGGCGATGAAATAAGGCGCGGGGACTGGGAGAAGGCGGGCGGCGGGCCTATACTGGATACCAATGAGCCGTGTCGACAACGGGACCTTCGGTCGCGCCTCCCGCGCCCTCCGCCCCCTTTTCCTCGCCTTCACGGGCTTCGCCTGCGCCCTGGTCCTCGGCTTCACGGCCTACAACGTCGCCTCGAGCCGCTCGCGGCTCATCGAAACCGAACGGGAGAGCCTCCTCCGCTTCGCCGAAACCGTCGCGGCGCAGACGGAGGGCCTCTTCGGCAACCTCGAGTTCTTCCTCCGCTCGATCGACCTTTGGCTCGCCAGCCATCCCGAGGCCGACCCGCGCTTCGACCGGGACTTCGTCGCCTTCGTCGACGCCTTCCGCGATTCGCAGGGAGGCATGATCGACGTCAGGTTGGTCTCGCAGGACGGCGGCCTTTTCTACATCCCCTCCAAGGACAGAAAGCCGCTCGCGGAGGTCAGCGACCGGGCCTATTTCCGCGCGCAGCTCGATCCCGCCACGCGCGGCTTCCACATCGCCGTCCCCGTCCTGAGCCGCGTCACCGGCCTCTGGGGCATCCCGATCTCCTACCCCCTCGAGGCGGGCAACGCGGGCATGTCGCTCGCCTTCGCCGCCATCGAACTGCCCGACCTCGACGGACTCTATGAGACCATCCGGCCCAAGCCGAACGGCGCGGTGACCCTCTTCAGGGGCGACGGCATCGTGCTCGCGCGCACGCCCTTCAACGCCAAGGCCCTCGGCGCCTCCTTCGGCACGCCCGAGGGCTGGAGCCGCCTCCTGGAGCAGGGTTCGCCTGGAGCCCAATTCACCCGCATGACGGACATCGAGGGGCAGGTCAGGCTGGCCGGCTACCGCGCGATTCCCCGCCTCGGCCTCGTCGTTTCGGTTTCTTCCCTGGAAAAAGACATACTGGCGCCCTGGCTGGCCCGCCTTCCCTTCGACCTCGGCTTTTGCGTGGCGACCCTCGCCATCCTCGCGGCCCTGGCCGCCCGCCTCCTCGGCTACTTCGACAGGCTCGCCGCGACGCGCCGCGAGCTCACGGACAATCTCGCCCGCCTCGAGGCGAGCCGCGCGACCCGGGACAAGCTCTTCTCGATCATTTCCCACGACCTCCGCGGCCCCCTGGGCGGCATGCGCAACTTCCTCGAAGGCCTCGTCGCCGACCGGGAAAACCTGAGCCGGGCGGAGCTCGGGGAAAGCCTCGGCGTCCTCGCGACGACGGCGGCCGGCACGACGGAGCTCCTCGAGGAGCTCCTCGAATGGGCCAGGGCCCAGCAGGGCGAGCTCCGCTTCGAACCGCTCAGCCTTCCCCTCGCGCCCCTCGCGGTCGAGGTGTCATCCATCCTCGAAAGCGCGGCCTCGGCCAAGGAGCTCCACGTCGTCCTTGAAATCGAAGAAGGGCTCAAGGTCCACGCCGACGCGGACATGCTCCGCACCCTGCTCCGGAATCTCCTCGGCAACGCGGTGAAATATTCGAAACGGGGCGGGACGGTGCGGCTCGCCGCGGCGCGGGCCGAAGAAGCCGGGATGGCAGGCGTCCGCGTCGACGTGAGCGACGAGGGCATCGGCATGGACGAGGAACTTTTGGCCAAGGTCTTCGACGCCGTGAGCCTGCGCTCCCGGCCGGGTACGGCCGGCGAGCGCGGCTCGGGCCTCGGGCTCGCGATCTGCAAGGACTTCGCCGAACGCCACGGCGGAACGCTCGAGGCCCGGAGCGAGCCGGGCAAGGGCTCGACCTTCGAGCTCTTCCTGCCAGGGCCGAAGGCGGCGCCGGCGTCCTAGCGCAGGGCGGGCAGCCAGCGGGCGAGCGATTCCTTGAGGGCCTGGATCGTGATCGGTTTCTGCAGGAAGCCCGAGAAGCCCGCCTCGTAGAGCGCCGCGTCCTCCTCGGAACCGGTGAGCGCGACAATGAGGGCGCCGGGCGCCCGGTCGGCGATGCGGCGCGCGGCTTCGCGGCCGCCGAGGAGGGGCATGCCGAGGTCGAGGATGACGAGGTCGAAGGGCTTGCCTCCCTCCACCGCCGCGAGGGCGCGGGCGACCGCGTCCTCGCCGTTCCCGACGGCCTCCACGGCGCCGCCGATCCGCGCGAGCATGCGCGTCACCACGTCGAGGTTGAGTTCGTCGTCATCCGCGAGGAGCACGGAGAAGAGCGGCGCCTGGCCCGTGCCCGGGCCCTTCGCGGAAGCGGTCACCCAAGATCCTCCGGGGGCTCCGCCGGGCCGCGGCGGGACCAGGCCGCCGCCAGCCGCGCCAGGCGGGAAGCGACGACGGTCGCGTCCTCCCGCGGCAGGGCGAGGAGAAGCCGGCGCAGGGAGGCGAGGGCTCCCTCGGCGCCCAAGCGGCCGAAGGCAACCTCGAGCTCGCGCGCCGCGAGGCGGGCGCCTTCCTGCTCCCCGGCCGCGACGGCTCCCGAGAGCCGCGCGAAGAGCCCGGGCACGGCGGCTTCGGCGCGCTCCTGGGCGGCGGGTCCCGGGGAGCCCCGGGGGCCGGCCAGGGCGGCGGGCGGGCTTTCCGCGCGGATGGCGTCGTCCACCGCGTCGACCGCGGCGTCGACGGTCGACAGGATGCGGTTCAGGTCCGAAGGCTTGGGGAAAATGCCCGCGAAGTCGACGCCGCCGCGGGAAACCTCGGCGGGGTCGAAGGCGGTGAGGGCGACGAGGGGGAGCCGCGGGTCGTACGCGTCCCCGGCATAGGCGCGCAGACGCCTCCCCAGCTCGATGCCGCTCATGCCGGGCATCTGGATGTCGAGGATGGCCGCGTCGGGCGGCCGCTCCTCGGCGAGGCCGAGCGCGACCGCCCCGCTCGTCGCCGTCGAAACGCGGTGGCCGGCGTTTTCGAGAAGGGCTGCCATGTAGGCGAGGCTCACCTCGTTGTCGTCGACGAGAAGGATGCGGTAGGTCCGGCTCCGGGCGGTCGCCAGGTCCGCCGCGGGCGACGCCGCGGCTTCGCCCGCCGTCCTTCCCGCGGGCGCTCCGCCCTCCGGCTTCGGGACCGCATGAACCGCGGCCGCCGCGGCCGCCGCATCCGCCGCATCCGCCGCTGCCGGAGCGGCCTCCCCGGCCGCTTGCCCGACGCCGCCGAGTTCGAGCTCGCCGACGGGCGCCAGGATGGAGAAGGTCGAACCGCGGCCCGGCTCGCTGCCGACGCGGATCTCCCCGCCGAGGGCCCGGACGATGTTCCTGGCCAGGGACAGCCCGATGCCGGCGCCGCCGGACTTGGTGTAGGGCGAAGCGAGCTGGACGAAGGGCTGGAAGATCCGGCCCTGGTCCTCGGGGGGGATTCCCGCCCCGGTGTCGGAGACGGCGAGGAGGAGGAAGGGCACGTTGCCCTCCCGCCTCTCGACGGCGGCCTCGACGCGGATCGCCCCGCGCTCGGTAAAGGACACCGCGTTCGAGAGGAGGGCCGCGAAGGCCCGGCCGAGGCGGTCGGGATCGCTCGAGACGACCTCGTCCGGCACGGGCGCGAGTTCGAAGACGAGGCCCTTCTCCCGCGCGCGCAGGCGATAGGGCTCCGCGGTCCGCGCGACGAAGCCCCGCAGGGGGAAGCGGAATTTCTTGAGGGCGGCGGCGCCCGTCTCGAAGCGCACGAAGTCGAGGATGTCGCCCAGGACGCCGAGGAGCCCGTCGGCGCTCGCGATGATGGAGGCCGCCCGCTTCTCCGGTTCCGCGGTCCCCATCTCGATGAGCCGGGCCGCGGCCAGGATGCTCGAGACGGGACTCTTGAGTTCGTGGCTCATCGAAGCCAGGAAATCGCTCTTGGCGCGGTCGGCCTTCTCCGCGGTCTCCTTGGAAAGCCTGAGGAGCTCGCCCATCGCCCGCTTCTGCGTCACGTCCTCGCAGGTGACGATGGCGTGCGTTATGCCGCCCTCGGGCGAGCGGACGGGAGAGGCGTGGCAGGCGACCCAGGCGGGCTCCGGGCCGCGGCCGCGCAGGGCGGACTCGTCGCGGGCGTCGAGCCCCTCGGAGACGAGGCGGCGGATCTCGGCGGCGCGCTCGGCCGGGAATTCCAGGAGGGAAAAGAGATCGAGGCCGAGGACCTCCTCGGGGCCCTTGCCGGAGAGGCGGAGGAAGGCGGGATTGACGTACTCGACCAGGAAATTCCGGTCGGCCACCAAGACGCCGACGGCGAGCTGGTCGACGGCCTGGAAGAGCTTGCGGAGCATTTCCTCGGACTTGCGCCGCAGCGTGATGTCGCGGATGACGCCGACGGAGCCGACGAAGCCGCCCCCCGCCTGCGTGGCGTATTCGCCCGCCGCGGTGATCTCGCCGTAGGAGATCACCGAACCGAGCAGGTCGCCGCCGCGGCCGGTCGCATCGGGATTGCGGCGTAGCTTGACCTCGAGCCCCTCGGTGCGCCGGTCGAGGCCGCGCCGTTCGTTGAAGAGCTTCGGCGCGAGCGCGGGGCCGGTCTGGCTGCCGCGGAAGAAATCGAGGATCTGGTCGCGGTCGACGGCCTTGGCGTCCTCCTCGGAGAGGAGCACGGAAAAGTGCTTGCCGGCCAGGTCGGAGGGCTCGTAGCCGAGGAGCCGCACCGAATTGTTGACGAAGGTGAAGCGGCTGTCCTCGTCGAGCTCGTAGACGATGTCCGGCAGGGCGTGCACGAGATCCTCGTACCGGCGCTCGAGGGCGCTGAAGGCGCGGACGAAGCGGCGCCGGAGGCCGCCCAGGGCCTTCAGGTAGGCGACGAGTTCGGCCTGCCAGCCCGGTCCTTCCCGGAGGAAGCAATCGAAGGCTCCCGCGTCGATGTAGGTCGGCAGGTGGTCCGCGGGGCCGGCCAGGAAGAGGACAAGGTAGGAGCGGGGTTGCAGGGGCAGGGAGGCCACGAGGGCGGGCCAGGTTCCCGCGTCTACGAGGACTATGTCGGCAAGCTCCTCGTGGAGGGCCTTGGCCGGGTCGCGGCCGGGCTCCAGGACATGGCCGCCGAGGCCGGAGGCGCCGAGCGCGGCGCAAAGCGCCGTCCCTTCGGCGCGGTCGCTTAAGTCGACGAGGATGAGCGTGCGGCTCGAAGAATGCATGTCAACAAGTGTGACACTCCCCGCGGGAAAAGCAAGGGAGGGCGCGCGCCCTCCCCTGCCCTTTCACTGACAAAACCGCTAACGGATCGCGCCCACGCGAGAGGGCGGCCAGAGCCGGAAAAGGGCCAGGCCTTCGATGAACTTCCCCTGCAGCGGGAAGGGCGCCAGCAGGGAGGCGTAGCGCACGGAGGCCGGATCGCCCGGATCGAGGGCCCGGGAGGAGGGAGCGAGGGCGTAGCGGAAGTCGAGGGAGTTGTAGCGGTTGTCGCCCATGGCGAAAAATTCGTCGGGCCCGAGATAGGAATCCGCGGAGGGGAAGGAGCCGAAGTTCCTGGCGTCATAGAAGCCCTGGAGGTAGACGTAGAGCTCGCGGGCCTCGCCGAGGAGGCGGTTCCGTTCGGCGTCGCCGCCGAAGGCCTCGATGGGCGAACCCGCCGCCAGGAGGGCGAGGTCGCGGTCGACGCGGGTCAGGAGGTTGGCCTTGATGATGAGGTTGAGGGCGCGGGAGCCCTTTTCATAGGCGTCCGCCGGGGACTTGGCGGCGGCGGTCAGGGCGCCCGCGGCGTAGGCGCGCAGGGAGGCCCGGACCATGGGGTCGCCGGCGGCGGCCAGCGCGAGGGACAGGTCCTCGGCCTGGGGGCCGGCGGAGGAGAAGGGATCCCCGCCCGCGGCGGCCGCGGCGACCGCGTCAGCGCGGCGCTCGGCCAGGCCGCCGCCCGCGCGCGGCAGCTCCCGGGCCTCGAAGGCGGAAAGACGGGAAGGCGTTAGGCGAGCGAGGCTCGCCTCGATCCGGGCGCGGGCGGCCTCGACGGCGGCGGCGAGGGCCGCGGGCTCGGCCTCGTTCTTGCGGCGGTCCCAGGCGGCCAGGAGGGAGCGGGTGCCCTCGTCGATCGGCAGTTCGCGGAAGCGCGAGCGGAGCGCCGCCTCCTCCTTCCAGAGGTCGGAACGGGCCCAGGGCTCGTCGACCCGGGAGAAGTCCGCGTCGCCCGCGCGGCGGGCGTAGAGGGCGTCGTCCACCATCATGAGGCGCTCGCCGGGAAGGCCCACGATGCGCTTGACGAGGGGATCCGCCTTGGGGCTGCCGTCGGGCAGCTTGGCGTCCAGGTTGACGCCGGTGAAGGTGAGCATGAAGACGAACTGCGAGAAGTTCTTCTTGAGGTCGACGCGGTGGTTTTCGGGATAGCGGGGATTGGCGATGGTCGCCACGTCGCCGCGCCGCCAGGGACGGAGGGCGGGCAGCCGGGCCTCGGTCAGGGGAATCCGCGGCCCGGAGGCGAGCTTCAGCGTGAAGGGCCGGTCGCCGACGAGGAAGGCGGGCACCATCGACTCGGAGGGCACCTCGTAGAGCTGGAACACGAAGCAGTTGACGATGAGCACGGCGATGGCCGCCCAGGCCAAGGCGTCGACCCAGTCGAGGACGAAGGCGACGGGGCCGCGGCGGCGGTGCTCGCGGGCCCGCTTCTTCCGCAGGACCGGGTCGGCGGCCTCCTCGGCGGAAAGGACCCCGAAGGCGACCAGGGAGGGGAGGCGGCCGGCCAGGAAGAAGGCCGCCGCGCCGGCCGCGGTGACGAGGAGGGTCAGCGCGAAGATGAAGGTTCCGCGTCCCTGGCCGATGAGGCCGGCGTTGCCCCACTCGACGCGGGGCAGCGCGTGGAGGGCGTAGTAGGCGGGCAGGGAATAGCCCGTGAATTTCTTCCACCCGGGATAGAGGCCGACCTTCCCCTTGAACCAGATCGCTCGGACGAAGAGAAGCTCTCCGGCGACGAGGAGCAGGGAAGCGCCGAGGTAGAGCGCGTAGAGGGGCGAGAAGCGCGGACAGCCCGTCAGGACGACGGAGAGGAGGATCGCGCCGATCCAGGCGAGGGCGGCGATGAGGACCCTGGTGCCGGCGGGTCCCCGGGGGGCCGCCTCCGAGGGTGAAGCGACCCGGGCCTGCGGCTCGGTCGCGGCGGATTTCGTTCGGTCGGACATGGGATCCAGCATAGGAGGAGGCGCGGCACGGGGTCAAGGTGCCGCGGAAGCGCCGGGCGGCCTTGACGCGCCGGGCTAGAGCTGGTAGGTCCTGCCCTCCCGCGCCATCTCCGCGGAGAGGGCGGTCTTGCCGTGGAGCTTTTCCTGGTAGAAGAGCTCAAGCTCCTGGAGCTCGGCGTCGCTCCGGTTCGGGTCGTGGTGGAAGAGGAGGAGCCGCTTCACGCCCGACTTGTGCGCGGCGTTGATCGCGAACTCGTAGGAGGAGTGCCCCCAGCCCGCCTTGCCCGCGTTGTACTCCTTCGCCGTGTACTGCGTGTCGTGGACGAGGAGGTCGGCGCCGCGGTAGAAGCGGAGGATCTTCTCGTTCTCCTCGCGGGCGGCCGCGTCGCCCTCGCGCGCGGCCTCCTCGTCGTACTGCGGGTCGGCCGGATCGGTCGGGAAGACGTTGCGGAAGGGCTCGTTGTCGTAGGCGGTGACGATGGCCCTGCCCTCGTACTCGAAGCGGTAGCCGAGGCAGAGGACCGGGTGGTTCAGGTACTTCGTCCGCACGGAGAGGCCGCCGCCCAGGTCGATCGTCGTCTCCTTGATCTGCTGGTACTCGATCTTGGCGGCCAGCTCCTCCTGGCGCACGGGCCAGTAGCGGTAGGAAAGCTGGGAGCCGATCACCTGCTCCAGGGTGTCGTCCTCGTAGGTGATGGGGCCGTGGATGCGGAGCTTGGTGCCGGGCACGTAGATGGGCGTGAACATCGGGAAGCCCATGATGTGGTCCCAGTGGGTGTGCGTGATGAAGATGTCGGCGTCGATCGGCCCCTTCTTCAGGTCCTCGCGCATCAGCTTGTCGCCGAGCTGGCGGATGCCGGAGCCGGCGTCCACGATGACGAGGCGGGAGTCGGCGCGGATCTCGAGGCAGGAGGTGTTGCCCCCGAAAACGACGGTGTCGGGTCCGGGCGTGGGCATCGAGCCCCGGTCGCCCCAGATGGTCAGGCTCAGCACGGGCGCCTCCTCATTGGGTCATCTTCAGGAAGACCTTCGCCTTCTCGATCTCCGCCGCGACGGGGGCCTCCAGCTCCTCGAGCATGGACTTCTCCATGTCGAGGAGGCCGTAGACCTCCGGGCCGGGCCGGTCCGGGTAGAGGTTTCCCGAGAAGCCGATGCCCTCGCGGTTCGCGAAGTAGTTGGCCACGGCCACGGTGCGCACGATGTCGCCGTGGTCGCCGCGGTAGCTCTCGTGGGTGTGGTGGTGGGCGATGGCGTCGCCTATCGCGCCGGCCAGCTTCCAGCTCTCGGCGACCACCTGGCCGGCCTGGCAGTGGTCGAGGTCCAGGGCGCGCTTCTCCGCCAGGAAGAGGGGCAGGCGCTCGCGGTCGGCCACGGCCATCGTGCGTATGTAGTCCTCGGCCAGGGCGTTGTTGAGCGGGATCTTGCCGACGTCGTGGAGGAGGCCCGCGGCGAAGTATTCCTCCACCTGCTTCGGATCCACGCCCCGGCGCTTGGCGATGAGCTTGGCGGTGACGCCGACGCAGAGCGAGTGGCGCCAGAAGCCGTCCATGTTGAGGGCGCGGAAGGAGCCCTTGTCGGAGAAGCGGTCCACGACGGCGGTGGAGAGCGCGAGGTTCTTCACCGTGTTGATCCCGAGCATGATGATGGCGCGGGCCAGGCTCGTGACCTGGGTGCCGAGCCCGTAGTAGGCCGAGTTGATGAGCTTCAGGA
>JAEUJG010000008.1 GCA_016794765.1 Spirochaetaceae bacterium
GGCCGCGGCGGCATGATGGGCGGGCGCGGCGGCATGATGGGCGGGCGCTGGTAAGCGGCGCGGCCGGTCGTCGATCGAGGGGCGGGCGCCCGGTGCGCCCGTCCTTTTTTTCGCTTCCCGGCGGGATTGCCCCCCAACGCATTGCGCCTCC
The DNA here is from genome assembly GCA_016794765.1 of Spirochaetaceae bacterium. Classification (GTDB taxonomy): domain Bacteria; phylum Spirochaetota; class Spirochaetia; order Treponematales; family Rectinemataceae; genus JAEUJG01. Next base: position 152 of record JAEUJG010000008.1, read on the forward strand.
GGCCGCCAAACGGTAGGATTGTCGCATACGCATTCCTATGGTCCGAACCACCCGGAGGGAAACGCCATGAGAAGAAGCCTCGCAGCCGTCCTCGTCCTCGCCCTGGCCTTCGCCGCGGCGGCCGGCGCCCAGAGCGCCTCGGCCAAGTTGCCCGACCTCAAGGGCCGCACCATCGTCGCCGTCACCGAGAACGCCTATACGCCGCTCAACTTCGTCGATCCCAAGACCGGCAAGGCCGTCGGCTGGGAGTACGACGCCGTCAACGAGATCGCGAAGCGGCTCAACGCGAAGGTCGTCTGGAAGATCACCGCCTGGGACACGATGATCCAGGCCGTGCGCGACGGCCAGTTCGACGTCGGCATGGACGGGATCACGATCAACGACGAACGCAGGAAGCAGGTCGACTTCTCCGTCCCCTACATGGCCTCCCAGCAATACATGCTCGTCCGCGCGGACGAGAAGCGCTTCTCCGACCCCGCCGCCTTCGCCAAGGACCCGAAGCTCCTCATCGGCGCCCAGGGCGGCACCACCAACTTCTACGCCGCCGTCTACGACGTCCTCGACGGGAACGAGCAGAACCCCCGCATCAAGCTCTTCGAGACCTTCGGCGCCTCCGTCCAAGCCCTCCTCGCCGGCGACGTGGACATGGTCCTCACCGACGCGGCCTCGAGCAAGGGCTACATCGGCGCCAATCCCGGCAAGCTCAAGACCGTCGGCGCCCCCATCGGCAAGGACGAGTTCGGCTTCATCTTCAAGCCCGGCTCCGACCTCGTGAAGCCCTTCAACGCCGCCATCGAGGCGATGCGGAAGGACGGCACGCTCGAGCGCCTCAACACCAAGTGGTTCTTCGAGTACAAGCCCTGAGCCGCCGCCCCGGGACCGCGATAGATGCCGCGTAAGCTTTCGTCCGGCCTTGCGGGCTTGGGCCCCGCCGCGCGCGCCCTCGCCCGCGCCGCGCGGCGCGTGCCCTGGTGGCTCGCCGCCCTCCTCCTCCTCGGCGGCTGGGCCGCCGCCTCGGCGCTCGCCTCCCCGGACTACCGCGTCATCCTCGCGGCCACCTCCCGCGGCCTCGGCGTCACCCTCACGGTGTCGCTCGTCGCCTACGCGGCCTCGCTCCTCCTCGGCCTGGGCCTCGGTCTCCTCCGCGTCTCGCGCTCCCGGCCGGCGCGCGAGGCCGCGACCTTCTACATCGAACTCGTCCGCGGCCTCCCGATGCTCGTCATCCTCTACTACATCGCCTTCGTCGGCGCGCCCGCCCTCGCCGCGGGCCTCAACGCGCTGCTGAAGCCCCTCATCGACGCGGGCCTCGTCGGCAGGGTCGAAGGGCGGAGCTTCGACTTCGCGACGAGGGCGGTCATCGCCCTCACCCTCGGCTACGCGGCCTTCATCGCGGAGATCTTCCGCGCGGGCATCGAAAGCGTCGACAAGGGCCAGATCGAGGCCGCCGAGGCCCTCGGGCTTTCCCGCGGGCAGGTCATGCGCCGGATAGTCCTGCCCCAGGCGGTCCGCAACGTCCTCCCCGCCCTGGCGAACGAGTTCGTCGCCATCGTGAAGGATTCCTCCCTCGTGTCGGCCCTCGGCGTCCAGGACATCACCCAGCTCGGCAAGGTCTACGCGGCCTCCACCTTCAAGTTCTTCGAAACCTACAACGCGGTGGCCTTCTTCTATCTCTGCCTCACGGTCTCGCTGTCGCTCCTCGTGCGGGCCCTCGAGAGGCGGCTCCACCGGGGGATGCGGACATGAGCGCCTTCATCGAGATCCGCGGCGCCCGGAAGCGCTTCGGCGACCCCGCGGGCAAGGCCCCCCTCGTCACCGCCCTGGACGGCGTCGACCTCGACGTCGCGAAGGGAGAGGTCGTCCTCGTCATCGGCCCCTCGGGCTCGGGCAAGAGCACCCTCCT
>JAEUJG010000546.1 GCA_016794765.1 Spirochaetaceae bacterium
TCCCGGCGACACGGTCCGCATGGAGGGTTTTGTCTTCACGGTGCGGCCCGCGGACGGCGGCCAATCCCTCACCGAGTTCGAGTTCACCGACAGCCGCTACGACATCCAGAAGCCGAGCCTGCCGGCGGGCTGGCAGGCCTCCTACCCGCTATCCGGCACGATGCGCGAACGCACTCTCGGCGCGGACGAGTATTTCCTCGCCAACGACTCCCGCGGGGCTTCGGCGGACTCCCGACTCTGGGGAACCGTCGGTCCCGACCGCCTGCGGGCCAAGGTCTTTTTCCGCTACTGGCCCTTCGGCCGCATGGGGCGTCCCTGACGGAAACCCTCCTTCCCCTCGGGGCTCGCCCTCCGACCCCGAGTTTCTCTCCTCCCCGATCCCTCTATATCCACGTCCCGTTCTGCCGCTCCAAGTGCGCCTATTGCGACTTCGCCTCGGGTCCGCTCCGCGAGGCCCCCGAGGGGCTCGCGGAGGCCGTACTCGAGGCGACGTTGTCGCGCGTCGACGCCTTGTCGCGGCGCTTCGGCGCGGTCGATCCCGCGGCCGGAGGGGAGGGCCGGAACGCCCGACCCTTCGACACCCTCTATATCGGCGGCGGCACGCCGACCGTCCTTCCCCGGCCCCTTTTTCGCCGCCTCCTCGCCGGTCTTGCCGCTCGGGCGCGCGGCCTTATCGAATGGACGGTGGAGGCCAATCCCGAGAGCCTCGACGAGGAAGCCCTCGACGCGATGCTCGAATTCGGCGTCTCGCGCCTGTCGCTCGGCGTCCAGAGCCTCGACGACGGTCTTCTCTCCCTCCTCGGCAGGCCGGCGACGGCCAAGGTCGCCGAGGCGGCCCTGGCCCGCGCCGCCGCCTCGGGGCTCCGCGTCTCGGCCGACCTCATGGCGGGCCTTCCGCGCGCGACTCGCCTCGAGGAGGAAGCCCTGCGGCTCCTCGAGCTCGGCGCCGGACATCTCTCCGTCTATGACCTCGTACTGGAGGAGGGCACCCCGCTCGCGGCCCGCGCCGCCGCCGGCCGCCTCGACCTGCCCGGCGAGGACGAGGCAGCGGACGAGCGGGTCCGGCTCGAAGCCGCGCTGGAGACGCGCGGCTTCCGCCGCTACGAGGTCTCAAACTACGCCCCGCCCGGAGCGGAGTCGCTGCACAATCTCGCCTACTGGCGTATGGATTCCTATCTCGGCGCGGGGCCAGGCGCCGTGTCCACCCTCGTCGCGGCGCCGGGATCGGACGGCCTTTCCCTGCGCATCGAGGAGGCCGCCGATTCCTCGGCCTACGCCGAGCGCGGAGGGCAGGGCCGGGCCGCGACGGAAACCGCCATCCCCGCGCGCGAGGCGGCCTTCGAGGCGATAATGATGGGGTTCAGGACGATATTCGGGCCGGATCGCGCGGCGTTCCATGCCCGCTTCGGACATGGCCTTGAGGATCTCGTCGGCGAAACCCTCGCGTCATGGGAGGAGCGCCTCGTGCCCGCGGCCGACTGGCCGGCCGGCGTCGCGGGCGCGGATCGTGAGTTCGGGAGGAGATCCCTCGACGGCTCGGGCCTCGACCTCCTCAACCGCTTTCTCGGAGAATGCCTCGAGGAACTGGAAAGGCGCTTCCCTTCGGTTAGTTGACGATGCCGAGCTTGCGCATCTCCCCGATGATGGAGTTGGCGTTGTAGGGCTTGGTTATATAGCCCTCGCACTGGTTCCTGAAGGCGGCGATCACGTTCTGCGGATCGTCGAGCGCGGTCGCCATGACGATCTTGCAGCCTTCGGATGCGTTCATCCCGCGGTTTTTCTCGAAATCCCGAATCCTCTCGAGCGCCCTTTGGCCGTCCATGACCGGCATCATGATGTCGAGGAAGACGAGATCGTAGGGCACTCCCGCCTCGTAGGACAGCTGCACCGCCTGCACCGCCTCCTCCCCGTTGGTCGCCACGTCGAAGCTTCCGTACTTTTCCAGGATGCGCGAGAGCACGCTCCGGCTGATGAAATTGTCCTCGACAATGAGCATGCGAAGCGCCATGGGAAGCCTCCTTGCGTTTTTAAACGAGGAAACGTCGGCCCGAATCGGGCCTTAATGAACTCTAACGCCGCCCCAAAGCCTTCGCAAGGGCGTTTTTTTACCGGCTTCTTCCCTTGCGGCCGCCAAAAGGCTGAACGATACTTGTCCCTATCGCATAAAGAGCCGTATATGAGAAAACAAGTAGACGAAGAGACTCAAGAAATCATCACTTCCTTCATCGCCGAGGGCTTTGAGCGCCTGGACGACGCCGAGACGCAACTCTCGAAGCTTTCCGAAGGAGACGTGGCCCCCCGCCTCAATGCCGTCTTCCGCCTTTTCCATTCGGTGAAAGGGTCGGCGGGCTACCTCGGCTTTGATGCGATCAAGCGGCTGACCCATGAGGCGGAAGCCCTCCTCGACGCCCACTTGAAGGGCGGCTTCCCTCCCAGCCCCGAGAGCCTGGACGTCATCTACGCGACGATCGATTCCCTGAGGAAACTCATCGAACTCGTGGAGCGCGACAACGCCGACGAGGAAGGGCTGGCCGCCGCCGAGGAACAGATAGCGGTTCTCTCGGCCTCCATCGCCGCTTGCCGTCCGGATTCGCGGCCGGCCGCGCAAAAGGCCCCCGCCGGAGGGCCGCCTTCCGCGAAGCCCGAGACCGCAACGGCGCATGATCCCTCCGCGCCATCCTCCGCATCGTCCGATGCCGCGGCCGCCGCGCCTGTCGCGCCCGGTGTCGCCGCTCCCGCAATGCCCGGTGCCGCAGCCTCCTCCGCCGCGGACGCGGCCACCCAGGCGGCGGATCCGGGCACCCTCGGCCCGAACCGGATCGTGCTGAGCGACTTGGTCACGAGGGAGATGGCCGAACGCTTTGTCCTCGAGTGCGCCGATCTGGCGGACCGAGCGGAACGCGTGGCCTTGGGCCTTTCCGGCTCCTCGGATTGGAACGAGGTCATCCACGACATTTTCCGCACCGTCCACACCATCAAGGGCAACGCGGGCTTTTTCGGGTATGTCGCCCTCGAAAGGGCCTGCCAGGAGTTCGAAGCCCTGCTCGACGGGGCGCGCAAGGGAATCGTCGCGCCGAACGAGGCCCTCTTCAATTCAGCCATAGCCCATATCGACCGCCTCCGCGGCATTTGGGGACGCGTCGCCATCGTCGACGCCGAGGCGGCCGCGGCGGCCGACGCCGCCTCCGCCGTGGAAGCCTCGGCCGCGGGCGCGGGCACGACCCAGCGCGAGGCTCCCGGCCGCTCCCTCGACTACAAGCCCATCGGCGAAATCCTCGTCGACATCGGCGCGGTCCGCGAGGACGAGATCAGCCGCGCCCTCGAACTGCAAGAGCGCCCCTTGGGCGAGATCCTCGTCGAGCAGGGCGCCGTCAAGTCGGAGGACCTGGACAAGGCCTTGGAGCTCCAGCGCTCCCGCGCGGCCGCCGGGGAAAAACGCCCGGTGGAGGAGGTGCAGCGCAAGGAGATCCGCGTCGACACCGCCAAGCTCGACAAGCTCTTCAACCTCGTGGGCGAGCTCATCACGGCCGAGGCGATCGTCTACAACTCTCCGGACATCGCCGGCCTGAAGTTCGACGGTTTCCAGCGCGCCTTCGCGAGCCTCGCCAAGATCAGCCGCGAGATCCAGGAGACGACGATGGTCATCCGGATGATTCCCCTCGAGGGGCTCTTCCAGAAGATGGTCAGGCTCGTCCGGGATCTTTCGCGCAAGTTCGAAAAACCCATCGACCTGCGGGTCACGGGCCAGGACACGGAGATGGACAAGAACGTGATCGAGCAGATCTCCGATCCCCTCGTCCACATCCTCCGGAACGCGATCGACCACGGCATCGACGCTCCCGAAGCCCGCGCCCGCGCGGGCAAGCCCGAGGCGGGCGTGATCCACCTCGACGCCCGCTACGAGGGTTCCGAGATCTGGGTCAGCGTGAAAGACGACGGGGCCGGCCTCAACCGGGCCAGGATCCTCGCCAAGGCGGCCGAGCGCGGCATGCTCAAGGGCGATCCCGCCCTGCTCCCGGACAGGGAAGTCTGGGACTTCATCTTCGAACCGGGATTCTCTACCGCGGAAAAGGTCTCGGAGGTGTCGGGCCGGGGCGTCGGGATGGACGTCGTGAAGAAAAACCTCGAACGCATCCGCGGCACGGTGGACGTGCGCTCCGAGGCGGGCCTCGGGACGGAGTTCGTGCTCAGGATTCCGCTGACCATGGCCATCATCGACGGCATCACCGTGCGGGCGGGTCGGAGCTTCTACTCGATCCCGATGGGCGACATCCTCGAGTTCTTCAAGGCCTCGCCCGCCCAGCTCACCGCGACCGAGGGCGGCGAATTCACCGTCAACCTCCGCGGCGACATCATGCCCCTCGTCAAGCTCGGCGACGTCTTCGGGGTCAAGGACGCGGCCAGCGATCCCGCCGACGGCATCCTGATCGTCGTCCATTCCGACGGGCACAGGGCCTGCCTCCTCATCGACGAGGTCGTGGGCAACCAGCAGATCGTCGTGAAGTCCCTTTCTGAGTACCTCGGCAGGATCGAAGGGCTGTCGGGCTGTAGCATCCTCGGCGACGGAAAGGTGAGCTTCATCGTGGACACGGCCCGCCTCATCGCGAGAAAGGTAGAATAGGGAAGCGGAAGGCCGCTCCTCCGCCGGTCGGGATCCGGCCTTGGGGGGGCGGGGCTCTTGGCCATCGGGCCCGACGCCACGCAAGGAGCGTCGATATTTGAAAAAAAGCCTTTAAGGAGGCCGTCACATGAAGATTCTCGCCAAGTTGCTCATGGGCTTCGTCGCCGTCGCCATGCTCTGCGGGGTTGTCGGCGTCGTCGGCATCAGCCAGTTGGGGGCGATGAGCCGGGAAATCACCGAGCTTTCCGACTCGACCATCCCGACCATCGAACTCCTCCACCTGATCAACAAGGAGATGCTCTCCATCAAGGTGGCGGTGCGTACCCTGGTCAACCCGCTCGGCGTGGACGACGAGGTGTTCATCAAGCGCCAGAAGGACAACATCGCGAGCTCTCGGGAACGCTACGCCAAGCTCATCGCCGACTTCGACCTCCTACCCAAGACCGCGGAGGAGCAGAAGCTCTGGGACGCCGTCAAGGCGGCCATCCCGCCGGTCAAGGCCTACAACGACACCCTCGCCAAGCTCGCCGACGAGGCCGTTGCGAGCCGTGATCCGCTCGAGCGGCAGGCGATCTACGCGAAGCTCTATGAAATGGTCGCGGGTGAGCAGCGCCTGGTGCTGGACAATTTCCTGGCGCAGGTGGACGGCGTAATCGCCTACGACTCCAAACACTACGGCAAGGATGTCCCCGCCGCCGCCAAGGCCGCGGCCGAGGTCGGCCGGTACGTCCTCGTCGGCGTCACGGTCGTGTCCTTCGCCGTCGCGATCATGCTCGGCATGCTGCTCGGCCTGTCCATCTCCCGATCCCTCAAGCGCGCCGCCGCCGTGCTCGACAAGATCGCCTTGGGCGACCTTTCCGAAAGGATGGAGTCGAAGTCCAAGGACGAATTCCTGCAGGTGTCCCGCTCCCTCAACACGGTCGCGGACAACCTGCGATCGCTCATCGAAACCTCCGAGTCGCTCACCGATTCGTTGGTCGAAGGAAAGCTCGGCTTCAGGGCCGACGCACAAGGCTTCAAGGGCGCCTACGCGGAGCTCATGGTCGGTTTCAACACCGTCGTGGACACCCTGGTGGGCTTCATCGATTCCATGCCCAATCCCGCCATGGTGATCGACGAAAACTACGAGATCCTCTTCATGAACAAGGCCGGCGCCGCGATGGGAAACCTGACGGTCGACCAGCTCGTGAAGGCCCGGCGCAAGTGCTATGACTTCTTCAAGACCGGAGACTGCAAGTCCCAGCGTTGCGCCTGCACGCAGGCCATGCAGATAGGCGGGCCGGCGAATTCCGAGACCGCCGCGACCCCGATGGACAAGACCTTCGACATCGCCTACACGGGCGTGCCGGTCAGGGACCGGGCCGGAAAGATAGTCGGCGCCTTCGAGGTAATTTCCGACCAGACCGCCATCAAGGCGGCCGAGAGAAAGATGAAGAAAATCGCCGCTTTCCAGGACGTCGAGATCAACCGTCTCAACCAAAACCTCCAGAAGATAGCCTTGGGCGATCTTTCCGTGGATTTGGAGCTCGGCGAATCGGACGCGGAAACCCACGACACCAAGCTGCGCTTTGAAACCATCGCCGCCGCGATGAAGCGCTCCATCGACGCGATAGGCGCCCTCGTGTCGGACGCGAACCTCCTCGCGGAGGCGGCCGTGGAGGGCAAGCTCGCGACGCGCGCCGAGGCCGGCAAGCACCAGGGAGACTTCCGCCGAATCGTGGAAGGCGTCAACCGCACGCTGGACCTCGTCATCGGGCCGATCAACGAGACGACCGAGATCATGAAGCGCCTCGCGGAGGGCGACCTCACGACGGCGATGACCGGCGCCTACAAGGGCGACTTCGACATCCTCAAGACCGCCCTCAACGAGTCCCTCGAATCGATCAACGACATCCTTTCCCAGGTCAACATCGCCGTGGACCAGGTCGCCGAGGGCTCCATCCAGGTCTCGCAGGCGAGCCAGGCCCTTTCGCAGGGAGCGACCGAGCAGGCTTCCTCCCTCGAGGAGATCACCTCCTCCGTCACCGAGATCTCGGGCCAGACCAAGCAGAACACCGAGAGCGCGGTGCAGGTGAACGGCCTCGCCAAGACCGCCCGCGCCAACGCGGACCAAGGCAACAAGCAGATGCAGAACCTGGTCTCAGCGATGGCCGACATCAATTCGAGCGCCGAGGAGATCAAGAAGATCGTAAAGGCTAT
>JAEUJG010000087.1 GCA_016794765.1 Spirochaetaceae bacterium
TGGAGGCCGCGTTGCCCGTGGATGCGAGCGCTATCTCCTTGAGGCCGTGTTTGCGGGCGAAGGCCGCGACGAGGTGGCTCGCGCGGTCCTTGTAGGAGCCCGAGGGCTCGCAGGTGTCGTCCTTGAGCCAGAGGCCGGGGAAGCCGAGCTCGGCGCGGAGCCTGTCGGGCGCCCAGAGGGGCGTGTCGCCGACGGGGAGGGGCGGGAACCACCCGCGCTCCACGGGCAGGGGCAGGGAGCCCGGCTCCGGGTCGCCTCCCTCCCAGGCGCACTCGAGGACGCCGCCGAGCGGCATCCCCGGCGCGTTGTGCGACGAGCACCGGTCGCAGAGGTAGCGGCCGGGCTCGATCGCGTACTCGGCGCCGCAGCTCGGGCACCGATAGAGCCACTTCATGCCCGCGCCTCCATGGCGAAGGGAAGGGAGGCGTAGAAGGCGGCGCACTTCTCGAGGTCGTCCACGCGGTTGATCTCGTTCGGGGCGTGGGCCTGGGACTCGTCGCCGGGGCCGAAGCCGATGCAGGGGATCTTGTGGCGCCCGCAGATCGCGACGCAGTTCGTGGAGAAGGTCCACTTGTCCACCGTGGGCTCGCCGCCGTAGAGGCCCTTGTAGCCGTCGACGCCGGAGCGGACGAGGAAGTGGTCGTTCGGGATCTTCCAGGTCGGGAAGTAGAGCTCCTGCTTGTAGAGGAGGCCGGTGTAGGCCGGCTGGGCGTACTCGGGCATGAAGACCTTGAACTTGTCCACGCCGGCGGCGGCCAGGGCCTTCTCCACCTGGGAGATGGCGAGCTTGTCGTCCTCGCCCCAGGTGAGGCGGCGGTCGCAGTAGAGCATTGCCTGGTCGGGCACCGCGCACTGGGAGGGGCCGTGGACCTTGATCTGGGAGACGGTGATCGTGCCCTTGCCGAGGAACTTGTCGTCGTCCGGCTGGAGCTCGGCGTTCAGCTTCTCGATGGCGAGGGCCGCGCGCGCCGCCTTGTAGGCCGCGCTCTCGCCGCGCTCGGGCGCGGAGCCGTGGCAGGAGATGCCCTTGATCTCGATCTGGATCTCCATGCGGCCGCGGTGGCCGCGGTAGAGGCGGCAGCTCGTGGGCTCGGTGGAGACGACGAAATCGGGGACGAATTTCTCCTCCTCGATGAGGTACTTCCAGCAGAGGCCGTCGCAGTCCTCCTCGATCGTGGTGAAGGCGAACCACACGGAGTACTCGCCGTCGTAGCCGGATTCCTTGAGCATGCGCGCCGCGGTGATCATCGAGGCCGCGCCGCCGAGCTGGTCGGAGGCGCCGCGGCCGTGGACGAGGCCGTCCTTGACGAGGCCGGAGTGGGGCGGGGTCTTCCACTGCGCGGGATCGCCCACGCCGACGGTGTCGATGTGCGCGTCGAAGACGAGCTTCTTCTTGCCGTGGCCGACGCGGCCGAGCAGGGAGCCGAGGCCGTCGATGCGGATGTCCTCCATGCCGGCCTCTTCGCACATCTTCTTGAGGAGGAGGACCCGCTCCTTCTCCGTGCAGCTGAAGCCGGGGACCTGGATCATCTTGGAGAGGTTCTCCGCGGTGTAGTCGCGATAGCGCTTGGCCTTCTCGAGTATTTCCTTGTTCGTCACGTCTAGCTCCTGTCTTCCATGCGTTTCCAGAGGCGCGCGGCCTCCGCGCGGGCCTTGGCCGCGATCGAGGCGGAGTCGAAGGCCGGCTTGCGGTCCTCGACGATGAATTTACCGTTGACCATCACCGACCGCACGGAGCGGGAGGAGAGGCCGAAGGCGATGTGGCCCGCGAGATTGTCCCCCGAGAGCGGGGTGGGCGGGTCATAGTCCCAAAGGACGAGGTCGGCCGCGGCGCCCGGCTCGAGCTTGCCGAAGGCCGCGGGGCCACCGGCGACCGGACCGCCCGCGGCGGGACCGCCGAGGAAGCGCTCGACCAGGCGGTTGCCGCGGTCCAGGCACTTGAGGAAGTCGCCGGGCCACCAGGGGCCCTGGGATTCGCGGTGGCGGAAGGCCGCGAACTTGAACTCCTCGAGCATGTCGGCGCTCATGCCGTCCGTGCCGAGCACGACGTTCGCGTGCCGGTGGAGGAGGCCGTTGTAGCCGACCGAGTTGTTCATGTTCGAACGCGCGTTGTGCGCCAGGAAGGCCCCGCGGGCCGCGATGAGCTCGACCTCGGACTCGGTGAGCCAGACGCCGTGGCCCACGATCGACGTGGGGCCGAGGCAGCCGGCGCGGTCGAAGCGCTCCACGAGGTCGGCGCCGAAGCGGTGCCGGGAGTCGACGGCGTCGTATTTGTCCTCGCCGAGGTGGACGTGGATGCCGCGACCGCTCGACCTGACCGCGTCGCCGAGGGCGCCTAGGGTCTCCTCGCCGACCGTGAAGCCGGCGTGGGCGCCGATGAGGCCGTCTACGAGGGGCGCCTCGGCCCCCGTCGACCCGGCGCGGGCCGCGTCGATCTCCGCGGCGAAGCGGAGGTTCTCGCGGACGCCCGCCCGGGCACCCTCCATGCCGTTGCGGTCCGTGGTCTCGTAGCAGAGGAGGCCGCGGATCCCGATCCCGGCGTAGGCCTTGGCGATCACCGAGAGGCTGCCGTCGATGGCCTCCGGACCGGCGTGGTGGTCGACGAGGCTCGTGACGCCGCACATCGCGGCGTCGGCGCAGCCGGCCAAGGCGCTGGCCTCCAGGATGGGCAGGTCGATGGCGCGGTCGAGGCGCCACCACAGGTGCTTGAGCTGTTGGGCGAAGTCCTTGGAGGGCTTGATGGAGACCATGAGCCCTCGGGCCAGCGCCGAGTAGAGGTGGGTGTGGGCGCAGACGAGGCCGGGGGAGAGGTAGGCTCCCGTGATCCGCCTCGCGCCCGGATGCTTCGCGGCCAGGCCCTTGCCCGTCGCCACGATCGTCCCCGCGGCCGGCCCGTCGCCGGGCTCGGCGACGAGGAGGTCGGCCGGCTCGGAGACGGAGGGCGGCTCGAAGCTCACGAGCCTGACGCTTTCGAAGAGGATCATCGCTTGCCTCCGAGGAGATAGGGATGGGAGCGCTCGACAAGGGCGGCCAGCGCCGGCATGGGCTCGCCCGCGGCCGCGGCTGCGGCGAAGGCCTCGCGCGACAGTTCGCGCGCGGGGGCGTCGGCCCGGTCGCGGACGGCCAGGACGGCGCCGCCGGAAACCGCTTCGACCAACGCGAAGCCCGCGTTGTGCGACGCTTCAAGGGCGGCCCGGCTCGGGAAGAGCGTCGCCTTCCCGCGGAAAGGCTCGCCCTCGTAGGGACAGAAGAGGCCGCAGTTGCCGCACTCGTTACAGAGGTAGTCGACGTGGAGGATCTGGAAGGCCTGGGAGAGTCCGGCGGCCTCGGCGGCTCCGTCGCGCGGGATGGCCATGTTGGCGCGGTTCGGGCAGACCTCGACGCAGCGGAGGCAGGCGGAGTCGCACTCGAGGCAGCGCTTGGCCTCGCGCGCCAGGAAACCCGCGTCGGCGGGCGCCATCGGCGCGAGGAGCTCGCCGCGGGCGTCGAGCCTTTCGCGGCGGGGCTCCGGCGGCGCGTAGCCGTCGGCCGGCGGCTCGATGCCGGCGGCCTTCAGGATGGCGTAGGCGGCGCGCCGGCCGTCGGCCTCGGCCGCGATGATCGAGGAGGGGCCGCGGGCGGCGTCGCCGCCGACGTAGAGGCCGGGGAGGGCGGTCGCCTGCGTGTCGGCGGAATGGGCGGGACGGCCGTCCTTGCCCACGGCCAGGCCGAAGCGCTCGAGGAGGGCGCGGTCGGGGGTTTCGCCCACCGCGGCGACGAGGAGGTCGCAGTCGAGCTCGAAGGTCTCGTCGGAGGGGACGGGCGAACGGCGCCCGGAAGCGTCCTTCTCGCCGAGCTTCATCGCGCGGAGCGTGAGCCGGCCGGGAGCGGCGCCTTCGGGCAGGCTGAGTTCGTGGAGCACGGGCGCTCCGCCCGCGGTGGCGGCATTGAGGGTCTTGCCCTCGTGAAGGGCGTTCTCGAGCTCCTCGCGGTCGGCGGGCATCTCCGCCAGGGTGCGCCGGTAGGACAGGCGCACGGCCTTGGCGCCGGGGAGCCGGGTCGCGGCGCGGACCGCGTCCATCGCCGTGTTGCCGCCGCCCGCGACCACGATGCGCGAACAATCGGCGAAGGCGGCGCCGCCTTCGGAGCAGGCCTCCAGGAAGGCTAGGGCGTCGACGACGCGGACGCCTGAGCCCGCCAGCTTGAGCTCCCGCGCCGCGGGGGCGCCGGCCGCCAGGAAGACGGCCGTGAAACCCTGCGCCTCGAGCGCGGCGCGGTCGGCGACCCTGGTTCCGAAACGGAACTCGGCGCCGAGGGCCTTGATCCGGTCGATGTCGCGGGTGATGTCCTCGCGGGGGATGCGGAAGCGCGGGATGACGTTGGCCGGCACGCCGCCCGGGCCCTTGGCCTCGTCGAAGACGACGACCGGCACGCCGGCCAGGGCGAGGTGGTGGGCGCAGGCCAGGCCCGCGGGGCCGGCGCCGACCACGGCGACCTTGCCCTTGAAGTCCGCGGGGGCGGGCCGCGCCGCGGGGATGGACGCGGCCTTGGCGCAGGCGAGCTTGGCGGCCCGGATCTCCACCGGCCCCTCGTAGTCGTTGCGGGAGCAGGCGGCCTGGCAGACGTGGTCGCAGAGGGTGCCCGTCACGCAGGGGAGGGGATTGTCGGCCAGGATCGTCGCGAAGGCGCCCATCGCGTCCCCGGCGGCGCCGAGACGCAGGTACTCGGGGACCTTCTGGTTCACCGGGCAGGCCTCCACGCAGGGGGCCGCGAAGCAGTCGAAGAGGGGCAGGGGCTTGGCGATAAACGCGTTGCCCGATTTCCATTCCTTGCGGTACTCGGGGCGCTCGAGCGCGGCGTCGGCCAGCCTGGCCACGGCGCGGAGGTCGGGGCGCCCCTCGCCGGCGGCGGAAGGTCCGGCGGCCTCGAGGGCGGCGACGGCCTCGCGGGCCATCGGCAGGAGTCGGAGATAGCCGCCCGGCTTCAGGATGTCGGTGGCGACGGTCAGGGGCCCGAGGCCCGCCGCGGCGAGATCGCGCGCGTTGAGCGCCGACACGCCGCCGCAGTAGGAGAAGCGGCGCGGGAAGTCCGGCAGGGCCTCCGAGAGGCGGGCCGCCAGGCGGATCGTGATCGGGAAGAGGGCGCGGCCGGACATGTAGCGCTCCGCGCCGGGGAGGAAGCCGCCGTCGTTCGCGTTGGCGAGCGTGTTGGACAGCTTCACGCCGAAGCGCCGGCCCTTGGCCGCCGCGGCGGCGCCGAGGTCCTTGACGAGTCCGAGCGCGTCCTTCCACTGGAGGTCGTGCTCGAAGCCCTCGCGCTTCAGGCCAATGTCGGTCCAGCCGGTCGCGTCCAGGATGCGGCGCGCCTCGTCGTAGCCGATGAGGGTCGGGTTGAGCTTCACGTAGGCGTCGAAGCCCTTCTCCTCGATGAGGTAGCGGCCGATGCGCCCGATCTCGTCGGGCGGGCAGCCGTGCATCGTGGAGAGGGTGACGGAGTGCACGGGGGAGGAGGGGAAGTCCGCCAGGAGGGCGCGGGCCTTGGACAGGGCCTCCGCGCCGAAGGCGGCGGCGAAGGACGGTCCCTCGACGAAGGCCTTGAGTTCGCCCATCGCGCGGTCCCAGAAGGCGGTCTTCGCGGGGGCGCGCATGCCTTCGATGTAGGCGTCGACCTTCGCTCCCTTGATGCCGGCCAGCGTGTAGCCGACGGACATGTTGAAGAAGAAGTCCCGCGGCTTGGGCGACCAGAGGGCCGCGAGGAGGTTCACGGCGATCCAGCCGCGGAGGTACTCCCCGCGGGCCGCGTCCAGCGTGAGCTCCGTCGACCACTCGACGTTGTGTCCCTCGTCGAGGGCCAGGATGCAGGGCTTCTCGATGTCGAGGGCGTCGTTCTCCTGCACGGTCTTGAGTTCGAAGACGCGCGAGCCCGCGAGATAGGCGGCGACGAGGTTGGGCGCTATCTGGCTGTGCGGACCCGCGGCGGGGCCGACGGGAAGGCTGGCGCGGCCGCCCATGACGGCCATGCCGGGGCTTTCCTCCTCGAGGGCGAAGGCCTCGCGGAAGACCGCCTCGGGAATCTCGTAGATGGATCGCTTGGCGCGATACTCGCCGGCCATCCGCTCGAGGAGAGCGGACAGCGGCGTCGGGTCCATTACCTTGCTCACCTGTACCCCCACGTGAGGAATTTTCCGGAGCCGGGGGCGGCGACGATCTCGCCGACCGCGGCCTCGTCCGCGCCTCGCGCCGCCCGGTAGACCGGAGCGCCGCGCACGTAGGTAACGAGGATTCGCCCCGTCAATCTCATGCCCTCGAAGGGCGTGATCTTGCCTTTGGAGAGGAGCCGCTCGCCGACCAGTCTGGTCGTCGCTGCCGGATCGACGAGGACGAAGTCCGCGTCCTTGCCGACGGAGAGGGAGCCCTTCCGGGCCGCGAGGCCGTAGCGCGCGGCCGCCTTGCCGCCCGCGGCCTCCAGGAAGCGGGGCAGGGACAGGCGGCCCGCCAGGAGGCCTTCGGAGAGGAGGTAGGGCAGCATGGTGCCCGTGCCGGGAATGCCGCCGTAGGCGGTCCAGGGATCGCCGGTGTTCTTCTCCTCGGCCGGAGCGGGCGCGTGGTCGCTCGCGGCGAAGTCGATGACGCCGGACGCGAGGCGCTCCCAGAGCCCCTCCCGCTCGGCGGCCTTCACGACGGGCGCGGTCTTGAGGGAGGCGCCGAGCCGGCCGAAGTCGCCCGAGCCGAAGGCGAGATAGTGGGCGCAGGTTTCGCAGGTCGCTCCTCCCGCGTGGAGGAGGTCAGCGGCCGCGGCGGTGCCCACGTGGACGACGTGGAGGGTCGATTCGCGGCCGCGGGCCAGGGCCAGGGCCGAGGCGCAGGCGACGAGCTCGGCGGCCTCGGGGCGGCCGGCGGCGTAGTCCGCCCACTCCGGCGCGGCGCTTCCGCGCAGGGCCTTGGCCCGCGCCGTAGCCGCGGTCACGTAGTCCAGGTCCTCGGCGTGGAGGAGAATGGGCCTTCCGAGCCGCCCGCCCTCGGCGAGGATCCGCGCGAAGTCCTCGTGCGTGACGCGCGTGAAGCTGTCCATGCCCGAGATGAAGTAGCATTTGAAGCCCACGACGCGGTCGGCGAGTTCGGCCATCGCGCCGGGCTGTCCGCCCCCGGCGCCCGCGCCGAGGCTCGCCTCGACCTCGCGGCCGGAGACGCCGCCGTAAAAGGCGTAGTCGATGACGGCCCTTGGCGACACGGCCGCGAGCTTGTTCTCGAGGGCCGCGGGCGTCGTCACCGGCGGCAGGGAGGTGCAGGGCAT
>JAEUJG010000119.1 GCA_016794765.1 Spirochaetaceae bacterium
AAAAGGGCGCCGGCGGCCAGCGCGACGGCCTCGGCGAAGGAGGCGGCGGGCGCGTAGACGGCCGGGCGCAGGTCCGCGTCGCCGGAGGGAAGGAAGAGGCCGCCGTCCTCGGGATAGCCCCGGAAGACGGCCTCGAGGAAGGATCGCGGCGGGAGCCCGCCGCGCGTGCTCGCGAAGTTCATCCCGTAGAGTCTATCCGCGCGGCGTCCCGAGGGCAAGGCCGGCCCGAGATTGACGGTGGCGCCCACAGAGGCTATGCTCTGCCCCCATGAAGATCTGGATGAAGTACCTCATCGGCGCCCTCCTCGGCGCCGCCATCGCCCTCGTCGTGCCCACCGGCGACCAAACCCTCCGCGGCGTGCTCGCCTTCCTCTTCGAGCTTTCCATCAGGGTCGGCCGCTACGCCCTCGTGCCCCTCATCCTTTTCTCCGTGCCCGTCGCCGTCTTCGAACTCAACGAGGACAAGGAATTCTGGAAGACCCTCGGCAGGACCGTGCTCGTCCTCGTCGCCTCCGTCGCCGCCTTTACCCTGATCGGCGTGATCACGGCGGCGGTCGTCCGCCCCGCGCGCATCCCCCTCCTGGCCGACGCCGCGCCGGCGGCTTCCGTCCTGAGCCTCAAGGACCTCCTCCTCGACGTCTTCCCGCCGAGCCTCTTCTCGACCCTGGCAGCCCCCGGGGCCTACCTCCTCCCCGTCTACTTCCTCGCGACCCTGCTCGGCCTGGCCTTTTCCTTCGACCGGGGCGCGACCAAGCCCGTCCTGGCCCTCTTCGATTCCTTCTCGCGGATCTTCTACCAGATCAACTCCTTCTTCGCGGAGTTCCTCGGCGTTCTCATCATCACCGTCGCCGCCTACAACATCCTTGAGCTGCGCTCCTCGCTCAGGCTGGACATCTACCGTCCCCTCCTCCTCGTCATCGGCGTCGAAGCCCTCGCGATGGCCCTCGTCGCGATTCCCGCCTTCCTGTACTTCGCCTGCGGGCGCAAGAATCCCTATCGCTACCTCTACGCCCTGCTCGCGCCATCCCTCGGCGCGCTCTTTTCCGGCGACGTCTACTTCGCGCTGGGCTCGCTCACGAAGCACGCCAAGGAGAGCCTCGGCATCAGGCGCCGCTCGAACGGCCTCGTCCTGCCCCTCGCCTTCATTCTTGGCCGCGCCGGCACCGCCCTCGTCACGGCGACCGCCTTCATCGTCGTGCTCTCCTCCTATTCGAACCTGGGCATTTCCGTCGGCAGCCTGGCCTGGATCCTCGCCGCGGCCCCCCTCCTCACTTTCATGCTGAGCGCGGCGCCCGGCGGCGGCGCCATCGTCGCCCTAACCGCCCTCTGCACGCTCTACGGCAAGGGCTTCGAAAACGGCTACCTCATCGTGGCGCCCATCGCCCTGCCCCTCGCCGCGGTCGGCGCCTTCCTGGACACGCTCTGGGCCGGCGCGGCGGCCCTCTTCATCGCCAAGCGCGGCGGACAGGCCCAGGACAAGGAGGCGCGTTTCTTTATCTGAAACGGCCGTATCGACTTTCCAGCTTGACGTCTACGCGAATCGGGTCGTAGAATAAACGCATGAACCTCAAGACAATCCTCACGCGGGATGCCATAGCCTTAAACCTTCAGGGCCGGACGAAGGAAGCGATCATCGACGAACTCCTGGCCGTCGCGGCCCGCGGCGGCAAGATCAAGGACCTCGCGGCGGCGCGCAAGGCCGTGCTGGAACGCGAATCGCGGATGAGCACCGGCATGAAGCACGGCATCGCCATTCCCCACGGCAAGACGGACGCGGTGGACGATCTCGTCGCCTGCATCGGCGTCGCGGACAAGGGAGTCGATTTCGAGGCCTTGGACCGCGAGGATTGCCGCATCTTCATCATGACCCTCTCCCCCGCCGGCAAGACCGGTCCCCACCTCCAGTTCCTGGCCGAGGTGAGCCTCCTCTTCAAGAGCGCCGAGAAGCGCGCCGCCATCGTGGCCGCGACGAAGCCGGAAGAGATCCTGGCCATCCTCACCGAGTAGGCGCCGGGAGCGAGCGCCCCGCGAAACGGGCTTCGCCGGATCGCGCCGCGCGAGTCCCGCGAGCCGCGCGGCGCGAGCCGCGAGCCGGCGAAGCGACAATAAAAACGAGAGCCGCCCGGGTCGCCCCGCGCGGCTCTCGCCTTTTACCAAGAAAGCTTCGATTACTCGATGACGGCGAGGATGTCGGCCATCTTCACGATGAGGTGCTCGGTCCCGTCGATCTTGATCTGGGTGCCCGCGTACTTGTCGTACATGACCTTGTCGTTTTCCTTGACCTTGATCACGTCGGCGTCGGTGCCCACGGCGACGACGACGCCCGTCTGGGTCTTCTCCTGGGCGGTCTGGGGGATGATGATCCCGCCGGCGGTCTTGGTCTCGCTCTCCTGGATCTTGATGAGCACACGATCGCTCAAGGGCTTGACTTTCATACGTATCCCTCCTAAAGGACCACAATTGATTGGGTGGTGGTAGTTCCTAAGGAATATACGGAAATCGCGGGCGGGGGGTCAAGCCGATTCCGGCCCGAGCTCCAGGAAGATGCGGACGAGGCGCGGATCGAAGAGCGCGCCGGCGCCGCCGAGGACGAAGTCGCGGGCCTCCGCCGGGCTCATGCCGCGGCGATAGGGCCGTTCGTCCGTGATCGCGTCGTAGACGTCGGCCAGGGCGATGATGCGCGCCGCGAGGGGAATCGCCTCGCCCGCAAGCCCTTCGGGATAGCCGGAGCCGTCCCAGCGCTCGTGGTGGTGGAGGATGGCGGCCCGGATTTCCCGGTACTCGGGCACGTCCTCCACGATGTCCGCGCCCAGGACGGGATGCCGGCGGACGAGGGCGAACTCGGCCTCGTCGAGGCGGGCCGGCTTGTCGAGGATCGCTTCGGGTACGCCGATCTTGCCGACGTCGTGGAGGACGGCCGCCACCTCGAGATCGGCGAGCTCGCGCGTCCCCATGAGGAGACGCCGGCCGAGGAGCAGGGCGGACTTGGCGACCCGCTCCGAGTGGCCGCGGGTCCAGGCGGATTTCGCGTCGACCGCGCGCGTGAGCGAACGCACCACCGCGAGCCAGCTCCGTTCCCGCGCCTCGCGGTCGGCGAGATGCTTGAGGGCGACGCCCGCCTGGTCGGCGAGCAGGGTCAGGCGGTCGAGGCTCGGCCGCTCCCCGTCGCGAAAAAGGAAGAGGGAGCCGCCGTAGAGCCCCGTCGCCCCGAAGGGCAGGTTCGCGAAGTTGAGCCTTTCGTGGTCGCCGATCTCGAAGAGCCCGAGCGCCTCGGCGCCCAGTTCCCGGGCGGGCAGCTCGAAGACATCCGAAAAGCGGATGAGGACGCGCTCCGGGAGGACCGAGTCCGGCACGAGGCCGCGTTCCGCCGCGCGCTCGCCGGCGGCGCGCAGGGCCACGATTTCGAAGCCGCCGCCGTCCGGATCGCGGACGGCGAGGCCGACGACCGCGGCTCCGGCATAGGACTCCGCCGCGGCGAGCACGCGGTCCAGGAGCTCGTCGCGGGCGACGCCCGAAAGCACTGCCCGGTCGATGCGGTTCATCGCCTCCATCGCGCGGGCCCGGTCGTCGAGCGACGCGCGCTCCGCCTCGAGTTCTCCGCGCATCGTGGTGAGCGCGCGGGAGAGATCGCCGATCTCGTCGCGCCGCGCGAGGCGGGAGCGGGAAATCGGCCCCAGCTCGCCGCGGGCCCAGGCGGCCAGCTCCTTGACCGGGGCGGCCATGCGCCGCCCGACGAAGAGGGAGACGGCGAGGGTGACGAGGATCCAGAGCCCGAAGGCCGCCATCATGAAGGCGAAGTTGCCCTTGAGCCCCGCGAAGGCGCCGTCCCGCCGCAGGGTGAGTTCGGCGGCCAGGAGCCACTCGTCGTCCGGGCGCGACAGGTCGAGGTAGACTTTCAGGCTGTCCCGGGCGCCGAGGAAGGCGCGCGGGCGCAGGTGAACGCCCGGGGAGAGAGCCCGCCCGATCGCCGCGGCCTCCCGGAGGGGAAGGGGTTCGAGGACGAGCCTACCGTCGCGGCCGAGGGAGGGCCTCCACCAGACGCCGGGCTCGGAGGCGCGGCGGAGGCGGAGGGAGAAGGTTTCGATCCGGTCCGAGGCGGCCGAGGTCCGCATGGCCGACTCGAAGAAGGCCGATGCCTGGGGATTCGGCCTTTCCTGGAGGGAGCGGAGCATGCCCTCGTCCCTGGCCGGCAGGAACTGGGAGGCCGTCTCGCGGAAAAACAGCTCGAGGGTGGACACGAGGCTCGCCGTGGCCTGCGTGCCGACCAAGACCATGCCCAGGTAGGCGGCGAGGACACCGAAGAGGGTAAAGGCCACGATGGCCCGCCCGGCAAGGTTGAAGGTGCGTCGTTTCATGGCTTCGGTTTAAAAATAGCCGCAAAGCCCCCCGAGTGGAAGGGGAAGGGGCGAAGGAACGACAAAGGCGGGCGGCGCGGTAGCCGATCGGAAGAATT
>JAEUJG010000136.1 GCA_016794765.1 Spirochaetaceae bacterium
GGAAAACCTCACGGCCGCCGGCCTCGAGGTTTCGGAAGGGACGCTCTATCCCCTCCTGGCCCGGATGACGCGCGAGGGCAGCCTCGCCGCGTCGTGGACGGCGCCGGAGACCGGGCACCCGCGGAAGTATTACAGCCTGAGCCCCTTCGGCGCCCAGGCCCTCGTCGCGATGCGCGAGGAATTCGAAGCCAACATCGCCGCGTATCGGCGGCTCGAAGGAGGCATGGCATGACCCTGCGCGAGTACCTGCTCCGGCTCGAGGTCGCCCTTCGGGCGATGGATCCCGTCGAGCGGGACGATTTCCTGCGGGAGATGGAAAGCCACGTCGCCGACCTCCGCGAGCGGCGGCCGGAAGAGGACGAAGCCGCGATCGTCGCCGGACTCACGCCGCCCGAGCGGCTCGCCGAGGAACTTCTCGGCGGCGCGGGCGGGTTCGGCGCGGCGGGCGGCGGGTTCGGCGCGGAAACGCCGGCCGGGAGCGGCTCGAAGCGCGCCTCGGACGCCCGAGAAGGCGGCCGCGAAGGCGCCCGCGACTCCCGCCGCGCGTCGAACCGCCTCCAGGCGGCCCTGGCCGCCCTCGAGGCGCTGGCCGGCGGCGCGCGCCGCGGCCGCGACGCGGAGGACGACGACGAGGAAGAGGACGAAGACGGCGGCTTCGTCCGGAGCTATCCGGGAGCCGGAATCACGACGATTCGCATCTCCCTCCTCGCCGCCGATCTCAGCGTCCGCCCCTCCGCCGACGGCTCAATACGGCTCCGCGCCGAGGGCGCCTTTGAAGGCGTGAACTTTTTCGTGGACGAGTCGGCCGACCGCCTCGCCTGCGAGGAACGGGCCTGCCGCGAGGGTTCGATCGATTCCCTCGAGCTCGAGGTTCCCGAGGGCGTCGAGCTGGTCGAGCTCTCGGGCCTTTCGGGCGACATCGAGGTCGAGGGCCTCGCCGGCGGACTGCGCGCGGAAACGAAAAGCGGCGACATAGCCGCGCGCGACTGCGTCGGGCCCGTCGTCGCCGAGAGCGCCTCGGGCGACATCAACCTGGAATCCGTCGGGCCGGCCTCGGCGGTCTCGGCTTCGGGTGACATCGAGGCGAGGGGCATCGGCGGCGACTTCGCCGCGAAATCCGCCACGGGCGACATCGGCGCCGAGGACGTCGGGGGACGGGTCGCGGCCGAGACCGCGCAGGGCGACATCGAGCTGTCCGGCGTGGCGGGGCAACTGCTCGCCAAGTCGGTTTCGGGCGAGGTCTCCATCGCGGAGTGCGCGGGGCCGATGACCGTCTCCACGCATTCCGGCGACGTCGAGCTCGACTTCGGGGAGGACTTCGCCGGCGCCAGGGTTTCCACCATATCCGGCGATCTGCGCGCTTCCTTTTCCGGCGAGCCGGACGCCGTCCTGTTCGTCGCGACGAAATCGGGAAGGATCGAGATCGACGGAGAGGAGCGCCGCGGAGGCGAAACGACCCTCGGCCGCGGCGGCGGGGAGCTTTCGCTCTCGAGCGTATCCGGGGACATTTCTGTGGAGTGGTAGGAGGCTGCCTTCCGCGGCGCAAGGCCGCGCCGGTCCAGGGCCGGCGCGGCTCGCCGCCTCCGCCGTGGCCCCGCGCCGCCGCTCGCCGCCGCGCGGCTCAGCGCGGCCCAGCGGCCCGCGGTCGGCTAGAAGCGCAGGACAGCGGCCGCGTTCAGCATCGGGGCAAAGCCGACCGTGTCGAGCGGGCCGTCGAAGACCAGGATCGGCGCCTGGAGCCTGAGCTCGAAGCCGGAACCGAAGGCGTAGCTCAGGCCGAGGTTCACGAGGAGCCCGGCTCCCGTGTAGTCCCCCGAGTCGTTGTAGCTCGGATCGTCCGTGCTCGTGTGGATCCAGTCCACGCTCACCGCGCCGACCCCGAAGCCGGTCAGGTAGTGGAAGCCCCTTGTCCGCGGCGCGTAGGAGTGGAGGAAGTTGGCGGTGACGGCATAGACGACGAGGGTCGAGGTGTCGTGGTAGGTGTTGAGCGAGGGGCCGACCTGCTCCTGCGAGGTTTCGGTGCCGTGGTAGTAGTACAGGTCTACGCCGAATTCCGCGGGAGGGAGGCCCGCGAACTCGACCACGAAGCCGGCGCCTCCCCCGACCGCCAGGCCGAGGTTGATGTCCGTGCCGATGCCCACCCGCGCCGTAAAGCCCGGAGAACTCTCGGCCGCGGCCGCGGCGGGGAGTCCGGCCAGGACGAGGAAGATCGCCAGTCCGAAGAACGTTCGCCGCATCGCCGCCTACTTCGAATCAAGCCTTGCCTTAACTCTAAGGCGGGGCGGGGGGGGGGGGGTACA
>JAEUJG010000560.1 GCA_016794765.1 Spirochaetaceae bacterium
CTCGGCGGCTATGCCCTCCTCGACCACGCGCTCCGGCGCTTCGGCAAGCGCTACGAGTCCGACTATCGCGCCCTCGCCGTCGGTCCCGCCGCGGAGGCGACGGACTTCGGCGCCATCCTCTCCGCGCCGGTCAAGGACGGCCGGGCTTCCGACGTCGACACCTGGGCGGGGCGCGGCGGCCTCGGCTCCAAGATGCTGCAGGACCACGGCATCGCCGCGGTCGTCTACGGCGGCACGGTGATCGACGAGGACTTCCGCGACCGCAAGGTGGCCGACGACTGGTTCGAGGGGAAGTACAAGCAGAAGCTGGCGGTGAAGGATTTCGAGGCCACGACCAAGTACCGCTTCGATCCCAAGTTCGAGACCGGCGGCACCTTCGGGGTCAACTACGCGACGATGGGCGGCCGCCTCCTGGCCTTCAACTACCGCACGATCTCCTGGAGCGAGGAGGAGCGGAAGGCCCTCCACGAGCGGTTGGTCGTCGGACACTACCTCAAGCAGTTCAACGCCGAGACCATAGCGACGAAGAGCCAGGCGACCTGCGGCGAGCCCTGCGCGGCCGTCTGCAAGAAGCTCCGGGGGGAATTCAAGAAGGACTACGAGCCCTACCAGGCGCTGGGACCCCTCTGCGGCGTGTTCGACCAGCGGGCCGCCGAGCGCCTGAACCGCGCCTCCGACTCGGCCGGCTTCGACGCGATCTCCTTGGGCGGCGTCCTGGCCTGGCTCATGGACTGCCTGGACCGCGGAGAGCTCGAGCCCGCGGACCTCGGCGCGACGCGGAAGCCGCGTTGGGCGACCGAGGGCTTCGACCCGGTCGCGGATTCGGCGCACAACGCGGCGCTCGCGGAGGAGATCGTCGGGGGCATCCTCGGGAAGCGCGGCCTCCTCGACCTATCCGAAGGCCCGCGGAAGTGGGCCAGGCGAGTCCGCCGGGAGCGGGGCGTCAGGATCCTGGACCGCTTCACGCACACGGCGAACGGGCGCAAGGGCTGGATGGTGCCGAACCAGTACTGGACCCCCGGCGCGCTCGCGCCGATGGCGATCATGGGCAAGTACTACATGCACTACGGCGCCGACTTCCTGCCTCCGCGCGAGCTCGGGAGGGCCTGCGCCGAGCGGCTGAAGAAGGAGCTCGCCATGGACAACGCGGGGCTCTGCCGCTTCCACCGGGCCTGGGGCGAGGAAATGATGGCCGAGGCGGTGGGCGCGATCTACGGCCTCAAGGCGGAATACCTCGAGGCCGTCTCCGTCGCCGCCAGCAGGATCAATTCGCGGAACGCCGCGGTTTATTGGGAGAGCCTGGCGGACGTGGACCTCGTGCGGACCTTCCTCCTCCGGCGGCGCGACGTCGAAAAGGACACGAGCCCCGAGCTGGCGCGCTGGATCGCCGCCTTCGAAGCGGACCCGGCGGAAGCCGCCCTCGAGTTCTGGTTCGAGACCCGGAAGGGCATAGACGAGTCGCTCAGGGATTTCCTGTGACCGCGGCGCTCGCGGCCTTCTCCCGCGGCGCCGCTTCGTGCTATGACTGAAGGCCGGAGTGGCTGCGATGGGCGATTACGATTTCGTTTCGGATAACGCGAAGGAGCTGCGCGGGCGCGTCGAGGCGGCCGCCGCCAGGGCCGGGCGCGACGCCGCCGGCGTCGAACTGATGGCCGTCACGAAATTCCACCCGGTGGAGGCCGCCCTGGCGGCCTACGAGGCCGGTTTCCGCCTTTTCGGCGAGAGCCGCGTCCAGGAGGCCGAGGGGAAGTTTCCCGCCTTCCTGGCGGCCCGGCCCGACGCGCGGCTCGAGATGATCGGCAACCTCCAATCGAACAAGGCCAAAAAGGCCGCGCAGCTGTTCTCCCGCGTCCAGTCGGTGGATTCGCCGGAGATCCTCCGCGAACTCGGCAAGCGCGCCCGCCAGGCCGGCCGCCGCCTCGAGATCCTCTTCGAACTCCACACGGGCGAGGAGTCCAAGGCGGGCTTCCCCGACGCCGACTCCCTCTATCGCGCCGCCGAGCTCGCCGCGGAGCTCGAGCGCGCCGCCGCGGCGGCGGGGGAGGGCGCGGGACTCGAGCTCCGGGGCCTCATGACGATGGCGCCCTACACGCGGGACGAGGCTCCAATCCGCGCCTCCTTCCGCTCCCTTCGCGCCGCCATGGAAGGGCTCGCTTCCCGTTTTTCCTTCAAGCGTCTCGACGTCCTCTCCATGGGGATGACGAACGACTTCGAGATCGCCGTGGAAGAAGGTTCCACCCTCCTGCGGGTCGGGACCGCCTTGTTCGGCTCGAGGGCGCCGTGAGGGCCTTGACGGGCGCTCCGGGCGCATGGGGCGCTCCTGGCGCGGCCGTTGGGAGGCGCCGCGCCCTTACCGCCGGCCTCATTCTTGGAGCCTGCCTCCTTTTAGGCCCGCCCGGCCAGGCTTTCGGCCAGGAATCCCCCGAGAGGGCCGGGACGGCCTTGCCTGCGCCACCGCCGTCGGCGGCCATCGGGGCCGCCGACGATCCCGCGCCGCCCGGGAAGGGGGGCTTCGTCCTCGAGCCCGGCGCCTTGCCGCCGGCCCTCGGCGGAGGGGACGCCCGCCGCGAGAAGGCCCTGCGGCGCTTCGAGATCGTCGCCCTCGGGAGCTTCCCCTTCACGCTGTTCTATACCGGCTTGGGTTTCGATACGGCCGGCTACATCGACAGCGGCTTCGAGGCCGCGTACGCGCCCTGGCCCTTCAAGAATGAGCGTTCGGTAGCCTTGACGAGCTCCGAACGGCTTGTGCGCCTCGGCGTGGCCGCCGGCGCCTCGCTGGTGATCGCGGGCATCGATGCCCTGATCCGCGGCATGGAACTGCGCCGCGAGGCGGAAGCCTCGCGGAGGCTTCTCGAAACGGGTTCCTCCGGCGACTCCCGCGGGAGCGAACTTGACAGCGGCGGGGGGCCGCACTAGTATGACAAATCGGTTGCGACGAAATTGATGAAAACCCTGATCGTCTACGAAGACGGCCGGCCCGAGCTCGAACGGACGGCCAAGAACATCGCGGAGCGGCTCGACCCCGCGCGGTATGAGGTGCGCGTCCGCGCCGCCTCCGCCGTCACCATACCCGAGCTGCTCGCGGCGCGGTTCTACCTCTTCGGTGCCGACGAGTCGGCAAGCCCCTCCTACGCCGAGATAGCCCGCGTCGTCGCGGGCGTGAACCTCGCGGGCAGGAAGGCGGCCTACTTCGGCTCCACCGGAGCCGCCGTAGCCTGGATCAAGGGAATAGTCGCCGACGCAGACCTCGCCGCGGCAGGCTCCGACCTCGTCGGTCCGCGGCCGGAGCCCACCGCCCTCGCGGCATGGCTCCGCGGCATCGCCTGAACTACGATCGCAAGAGGAACCCATGGCCGAAGGCTTCAATCTCGACGACGCCATCCGGAAGGTGCCGGATTTCCCCAAACCGGGGATACTTTTCTATGACATCACGAGCGTCCTGGCCAATCCGGACGCTTTCCGCTATTGCGTGGATTCGATGGTCAAGCTCTACAAGGGCGAGCGGCTCGCCGCCGTCGCCGCCGTGGAGTCGCGGGGCTTCCTCTTCGCAGCCCCCCTCTGCGAGCGCCTCGGCCTTCCCCTCGTACTCGTCCGCAAGAAGGGCAAGCTCCCGGGCAAGACCATCGGCAAGCGCTACGAACTCGAATACGGCCAGGCCGAGATAGAGATGCACGCCGCCGACATCCCCCAGGGCGGCAGGGTCCTCATCGTGGACGATCTCATCGCGACGGGCGGCACCGTCCGCGCCGCGGCCGACCTTCTCAAGGAAGGCGGGGCCCAGCCCATCGGCGTCTTCGCCGTGATCGGCCTGCCCTTCCTCGACTACGCGGCGGCCGTGGGCGACCTCCCCGTCCGCACCCTCATCGAATACTACGGGGAATGAGCCGTCGAGGCTCCGCCGCCCCCCGCCCCGCGCCCGGTGCCCGTCGCGGGGGCGCGGCGATCCTCCCTTCCCCGGCTTCGCCACTCTATAAGCTAAGGAGCTCCTCATGCTGAAAGCGCTCGAGCGGAATCCTCTTTGGAAGGGCCGCCGCGGTCCCGTCGTCCTCGTGATCATGGACGGTGTCGGCTACGGCCAGTACGCGGAAGGCGACGCGGTCGCCGACTCCAAGATGAACCATTTCAGGGCGATGGAGGCCGTGAGCGCCCACACCCGCCTCAAGGCCCACGGCAAGGCCGTGGGACTCCCCTCCGACGAGGACATGGGCAATTCCGAGGTCGGCCACAACGCCATCGGCTGCGGCCGGGTCTACGCCCAAGGCGCCAAGCTCGTGACGGGCTCCATCGCGACCGGCGCGATGTTCGAGGGCGAGACCTGGAAGAAGCTCGTCGCCAACGTCAAGAAATCCGGCGGCGCGATGCACTTCATCGGCCTTTTTTCCGACGGCAACGTCCACTCCCACATCGACCACCTCAAGGCCATGCTGGAGCGCGCCGCCGCCGAGGGCGTCAAGAAGGCGCGGGTCCACCCCCTCCTCGACGGCCGCGACGTCGGCGAGCAAAGCGCCCTCGAGTACCTCGAACCCTTCGAAGCCTTCCTCGCCGGCCTCAAGGCCAAGGGCGCCGACTACCGCATCGCCTCCGGCGGCGGCCGCCAGTACATCACGATGGACCGCTATGGCGCCAACTGGGACCAGGTGCGGCGCGGCTGGGAAACCCACGTCCTCGGCAAGGGACGCCAGTTCACGAGCGCCGCCGCCGCCGTGCTGGCCTACCGCGCGGAAAAGCCGAACGTGATCGACCAGGACCTCGCCGAATTCGTCGTCGTCGAGGGCGAGCCCGGCTCCGCCGCCGCCAAGCCCGTCGGCACGATCGAGGACGGCGATTCCGTCGTCTATTTCAACTTCCGGGGAGACCGCGCCCTCGAATTCACCGCCGCGATGGAGCAGGACGACTTCGA
>JAEUJG010000153.1 GCA_016794765.1 Spirochaetaceae bacterium
AATCCGTGTTCTCCATCCTGGGCGATCTTGCGGGGCTTTCCTTCCTCGACCTTTTCTCGGGCTCGGGCATCCTGGGCCTCGAGGCGGCGAGCCGCGGGGCCTCCCCCGTCGTCTGCGTGGAAAAGGATCCCGA
This sequence comes from Spirochaetaceae bacterium, assembly GCA_016794765.1. Taxonomy (GTDB): domain Bacteria; phylum Spirochaetota; class Spirochaetia; order Treponematales; family Rectinemataceae; genus JAEUJG01. Next base: position 134 of record JAEUJG010000153.1, read on the forward strand.
GAAATTCCCCATGCTCCTCCGGAACGTCTCCATCGCGGAGGAGCGCATCGAGTGCAAGTCGATGCCGGTGGAGCGCTTTCTCCTCCGCAACAAGACGCCCTTTAACCTCGTCTTCTGCGACCCGCCCTTTCCCTACCAATTTCGCGCCGAACTCCTGAGTAAACTCGCGGACGGACCGACCTCGGCGCCGGGCGGCCTCGTGATCATGCACTTTCCGAAGGAAGACCGCTTGGCCCGCGACTTCGGCGCCCTGAACCTCGAGGACGAACGTCCCTACGGCCGCTCGATCGTCCGTTTCTACAGGAAAAAGCGGGAAGCCTGATTTTCGCCGCGAGGCCGCCCTGGGCCGCGACCTTGGCAGTATGGAGTTCTTAAATATTCTCGGTTGATTTATTTCAGGAGGGGCCGTATACTTATACGGTACGGTCAAGAGTATGGATAAAAAAGTCTTCGAGCGCTTTTCCCGCGAGGGCCTCATCAAATCCTCCGACGCGCCGGCGCGCGACATGGAGGGAGAGAGCAAGGTCCGTCTCAACCGCAAGGGAAACGAATTGTTCAATCGCGGGGAACTCGAGACTGCCCGGAGGATCTTCCAAACGACGGGGTATTCCGACGGCCTTATACGCGTAGGGAACCGGTATCTGGAAGGCGGCCGACCCGTGGACGCCCTCAAGATGTTCTGGCTCGCCCGCGAAGAGGCGCGCAGCGGAGAACTCATCGAACGGGCGGCCCTCGCCATACAAAAACTGCTTTCGGAAGAGGACGAAAATGAGCGACCAGGCGAACCAGGAAAACTTCCACAAGGATCAGGCCAGGGAGGCCAGGGAGTCACAGAATCCCGAGCTGGCTGAGATCGCCGAGCTTTCCAAGCACGGCTACCAGTGCCTCAAGGAAAACCGGATTGAAGAAGCCGAAGAATGCTTCGCCCGGATCCTCGAGCGCGACCGCGAAAACAACTACGCGCTGGTCGGCCTCGGCGACGCCGCCCGCAAACGGGGCGCCTATCGCGACGCCGTGGACCACTACAAGAAATGCCTGGTCTACCATCCGGGCAACAACTACGCCCTTTTCGGCCTCGCCGACTGCTACAAGGCCCTGAACCAGTACCAGAAGGCCATCGAGATCTGGGAGCAGTACCTCCTCCACGACAACAAGAACATCACCGTCCTCACGAGGGTGGCCGACGCCTACCGCAAGGTCCGCGACTTCCGCAAGTCGAAGGCGATCTACCTCAGGGTCCTCGAGATGGAACAGGACAATCCCTACGCCCTCATCGGCCTTGGACACCTCCACTACGACTTCAAGGAATACAAGGACGCCCTCGGCTATTGGCAGCGCATGGTCGAGCTCCAGGGCGACGGCGTGGACATCCGCGTCCTGACGTCGATCGGCAATTGCTTCAGGAAGCTCAAGCAGTTCGAACTCGGCGTCCCCTACTTCGAGAAGGCCCTGGCCAAGGAGCCGGACAATTTCTACGCCCTCTTCGGCCTCGCCGATTGCTACCGCGGCTCCGGCCAGCAGCAGCGCTCCCTGGATTTCTGGAACAAGATCCTGTCCAAGGATCCGCGCAACAAGGTCATCCTGACCCGCTCCGGCGACGCCTACCGGAGCATGGAGGAGTACGACGCCGCCGCGGATTGCTACCAGCGGGCGCTCAACATCGAGTTCGACGTCTACGCCGTTCTCGGCCTCGCGGTGATCGCGCGGCTCCAGGGCAAATACCAGGACGCCATCGTCTCCCTCCGCAAGCTCATCCAAAACGACCCGAAAAACTACCGGCTCTACCTCGAGCTTTCGCAGTGCCACCTCGCCGAAGGCGACCGCCAGCGGGCCCTCGAGGCCCTCGTCGACTTCCAGCGCCTCGGCATCCGCAACGTCTACGTGCAGGACGCCGTCGCCAAGCTGCAGCGGGGCTAGCTTGGAACTCTTCCTCACGGGAATGGCCCCGGCGGAGATCGCCGGGGCCTGCTCTTTCAGGGAAAGCTTCCGCGGGAGGCAGGTCTACCGCTGGATCGCGCGCGGCGCCTCGTCCTTCGACGAGATGAGCGATCTCGCCAAGAGCGAGCGGGAGCGCCTGGCGGCGTTGTTCCCGCGGCTCTACTCCTCCGAACCCGCGGCCGAGCTCGAGGACGCGGACGGTTCGCTCAAGATCCAGCTCCGCCTCCGGGACGGCGCCGCCGTCGAGTGCGTGCTCCTCGAGGACATCGAGGGCCGGAAGACAGCCTGCCTCTCCAGCCAGGTCGGCTGCCCGATGGCCTGCGCCTTCTGCAAGACAGGCACGCTCGGCTACCTCCGGAACCTCGGCCCCGACGAGATCATGGAGCAGTTCCACCTCCTCCAAAAGCGCCGCGGCGAGATCTCGAACGTCGTCTTCATGGGCATGGGCGAGCCCCTGCTCAACCTGGGGGCGGTGCGCAAGGCGGTCGCCATCCTCACCGATCCCGAGGGCATCGGCCTCTCCGCGCGCAAGGTGACGATCTCCACCTGCGGGCTCGTGCCCGGCATCCTCGACCTGGCGCGGAACGGCCCCAAGGTCCGCCTGGCGGTGTCGCTCACCACGGCCAACGAGGAGCTGCGGAGCGAGCTCATGCCGGTCAACAGGACGCACGGCCTGGCCGAGCTCAAGGCCGCCCTCCTCGAATACCAGGCCGCGACCGGGGAGCGCATAACGCTTGAGGCCGCCCTCATGGGCGGCAGGAATTCCCGGCCGGAGGACGCCCGCGCCCTGGTGCGCTGGGTGCGCCCGCTCCAGGTCCAGGTCAACCTCATCCCCTGGAACCGCGTGCCGGGCCTCCCCTTCGTGGAGCCGACGCGCGAGGAGCTCGAGGCCTTCCTCGACATCCTCGAGGACTCGGGCCTCGTGGCCTCCCGCCGCATGCGACGCGGCCGCGGCGTGATGGGCGCCTGCGGACAGCTCGGGGACACGCTCAGGAGCGAATGAATCCGGGCTAGGAGCTCCTCTCCTTTCCTCCCGATCCCGCCAGCTTCCGTTCAAGCCGCGCCCGCCTCGCCTCGAGGCGGACCGTTTCCTCCGGGGGAAAGCCGCGCCGGGAGGCCCGCGCCAAGGCTTCCGCGCGCGCGGTCCAGCCGAGGGCGCCTTTAAAATCGCGCAACGCGTGCTCGTGGAACTTGGCGCGCTCGACCATGGAGGCGAAGGTCTCCGGCAGCGCCGCGACCACGCGGGCCCGGTCCCCGAGCCGCCCCTCGCGCCTGTAGCGGCGCGAGAGCAGGAGGCCGGCCGCCTCGTCCCCGTCGGCGAGCGCCGCCTCCAGGAGCGCTTCCCCCTCCTCGCGGCGGCCGAGCGCGAGGAGGCTCCGGCCGAGGCCGGCGCGGTCGACGCCGCCGGAAGCCAGGCAAGCCCGCGGCTCGGCGTAAATCCCGGCCGCGCGCGCGAGGAGCCGCCCGAGGCTCGCCACGTCCTCCGCGTTGTGCGCCATCGCCGCGCCCATGAGTGGGTGGTCGCCTTCCCGCAGGAAGCCGAACCAGATGTCGGGAAGCATCGAGCCCGGCACGTCGAGGCCGCGCTCCACGTCGAGCACCCCGCGTTCGAGCAGTCCCAGGGAGGCGCCGCCGTGGACGCGCCGCCAGAGCCGACGCGCCGCGTACAGCAGGTCGAGATTCCGGAACTCCCGCGGGCGGATGCCGTTCATCACGCAGCGCGTGCGCAGGAGGGGAAGGTCGAAGGCGCGGCCGTTGTAGGTGACGAGGCTCGTCTCCTCCC
>JAEUJG010000183.1 GCA_016794765.1 Spirochaetaceae bacterium
CGGAGCTTCGCCCGATAGGCCGCGCCGCCGAGGCGGCCATGTACCGGGCGACCGGCGGCGTCAACACCCACAAGGGCGCGGTCTTCTGCCTCGGCCTTCTCTCCGCGGCGGCCGCCCTCGTCATCGCCGCCAGGCCCGCCGCGGGGGCCGCCGCCGCGCCGCCCTCCGGCGTCGCGGGCAAGGCAAAACTCCCCCTCGGTGACCGCGCCCGCTTCCTCGCCGCCAGGATCGCCCGCGGCATCGTCGACGCCGAACTCGCGCAACCTCCCGGCCCGGCGACCGGTGCGGCATCCCACACGACGGCCGGTGCCGCATCCCGCACGACGGCCGGCGCGGCCGGAGTGGCTGGAGCGAAGGCCGGCGAAGCCGCGCGACCGAGCGCCGGCGAGCGCCTCTACCGGGAATCCGGCGTCCGCGGCGCGCGCGGCCAGGCGGAAGACGGCTACCCCCTCCTCGGAACGCGACTCCTCCCCCTCCTGCGCGCCGCCCGCGCCCGCGGCCAGTCCGACGAGAGCGCGCGGATCGACGCCCTCCTAGCCTCGATGGCCGAGCTCGAGGACTCCTGCCTCCTCTCCCGGGGCGGCGTCGCCGGCCTCGACCTCGCGCGCCGCGGCGCCGCCGGGGCCCTTGCCTCAGGCGGCGCGGACACGGCCGCCGGCCTCGACGCGATCCGCCGCCTCGACGCCGAACTCTGCGCCCGAAACCTGAGCCCCGGCGGCTCGGCGGACATGCTCGCCGCGGCGATCTTCCTCCTCGACCTCGAAGACCGCCACCCGGAGGCCTAGGCCGGACTTCTCACCAGCCGCGCAATACGACCGCATTTTTCTTGGCAGCCCGTGCACTTGCGCGGCTGCCGGCAAAATCGGGCCTAAGCCCGGTCGCGGCGCAGGATCGCCATCAGGATGCCGTCCCAAAGCCTCCCCCGGAAATAATCGCGTTCCCGCACGAGCCCTTCGCGCGAAAAACCGTTTTTCTCGAGGACGCGGACCGAGGCCGCGTTTCCGGGCGTGATGAAGGCCTCGATCCGGTTGAGACCCATGGCGCCGAAACCGTAATCGAGGACGGCGGCGACCGCCTCGCTCATGAAGCCCTTGCCCCATTCGCGGGGCAAAAGGTCATAGCCGATCTCGGCGCGCCTCGCCTCCTCGTCGAAGTCGGAAAGGCCGCAGGAGCCGATGAACCGGTCGTCTTCCTTTGGAGCCAGGACCCACCGAAGGTTTCGGCCGGAATCGAAAGCCCCGAGCGTCGCCTCGACGCAACGCAGGGCGGCGGCTTTATCCGTGTATGGCTCGAAATCGTCGTACTCGGCGACGCGGGGATCGGAGTAGAGCTCGAAGATCCGCTCCGCGTCTTCCAAGGCTATGGGGCGAAGCCTGAGCCGGCAGGTCTCCAGACGGGGAAAGCTGGCGGGAAAGGCGAAAAGGGGCGGGGTCGTGTCGTCGTACATGATGCTTCCTTGCGTATGCGAAGTGGACCGCCACCAGGGACGGTCTCGACGAGGGAACTTCGCGCAGGCTTAGAAGAGCATCTTCATGGCGCCCCATGATGGCGGAGGCCCGGCCTCGGATCAAGCTAAAGAACGATGATACGCAAGCGGGGGACAGACGCCGTCCCTCGGCATCCTGCCTCGGGCCTCCGGGCCGGGGCTCTCGCCGGCGGCGCGCGTCCATGCGCGCCTTCCCTCGCTCCGCTCGGCGCTCGAGCCCATCGCATCGCCTCAAGTCGGCATCCGGAGTTGGATCCCGTCGCCGGAAGGCGACGACGTCCAATAAATTTCCTCTATCCTTCCGGGATGCCCGAGAAGCGCGTCACGGTCAGCGGCGACTGTTAAAAAAAGAAAAGCGGCCGCCATTTCTGACAGCCGCTTCTCGGGCATCCCGGACTCGAACCGGGGACCCCAAGTCCCCCAGACTTGTACGCTAACCACCTGCGCTAATGCCCGATTGCCCGCCTTGCGGTGAGCGAAACGACACTAGCACGCGGCGCGAGAGCGGGTCAAGGGTTTCGGCGAAAATCCCGCCGCGGGCCCGGAAAGGGCTTCGGCGGGCCTAGGCGGCGGCGAAAATGGCGACGAGGCGGCGGGCGGACTCGTCGGCTACGGCTTCGAGTTCGTAATCGCCGCCGCGGAGGCACCAGTCGTAGATGAGGCCGCGGGAGAAGCGCAGGACGTAGTCGACGATGTAGTCCACGCCGAGGTCGGCGCGAAGTTCCCCCTTCGCCTGGCCCTCCTCGACGATGCGGCGGAGGATCGAGGGGAGGCCCCGGTCGGGGGAGATGAAAAAGCGCGTGGCGTTCTCGATCTGGGCCTTGTAGACTTGGCGGATGAGGTCGACGCCCAGGTCCGCCGCGTAGCGGACCTGGTAGCCCAGGAATTCGACGATCCGTTCGGGGGCTCCCTCGGCGACGAGGCGGCCGGCCACCTCGTCCTCGAAGTAGCGGTCGCAGATGGAGTAGCCCTCGACGATGAGGTCGGCCTTGTTCGAGAAGTGGTGGTAGAAGGAGCCCTTCGCGATCCCCGCGCGGCGGCAGATGCGCTCCACGGAGGTCTCCTCGTAGCCCTCTTCGCCGATGAGCTGCCAGGCGGCCTCATAAATCCGCGCGCGGGTCTCGCGGGCCTGGAGTTGGCGGCGGGTCGGCGGGCTTTCCTCGTTGTCCATCGCCCGGAGGATAGCCTGAATCGCGGAAAAAAACAGCCGCTTCTTGCCGCCGCCCCGGAACCGTGGTACTGTAAGTCAATATTCACCGACCGCGGTCGGCGAAAAGCACAGATCCCGCATCCGGCCATCACCGCGCCGGGAAGCGGAACGAGGAGCGCGCATGTCCGACAACCAGGAACGCATCCGCAAGCTCACCGGGCGCTTCGGCACCTGGTACGAAGATCCGGCGTGGTTCGCCAAGGGCCGGATGACGAAGGAACTCTACCCCTTCGACCGGACTTTTTCGCCGATCCGGGTCAACAAGCTGACGATCAAGAACCGCCTCGTGATGGCCCCCATGGGCAACATCAGCATGGCGGAGGAGACGGGGCGCCCGAACGCCAAGATGATCGAGTACTTCGCGGCGCGCGCCCGCGGCGGGGTCGGCCTCATCACCTCGGGCCTCGTCCCGATCAGCCACGGAATCGATCCGAGCGTCACGGAGATGGGCAACCTCTCCTACTTTCCGCGCATCGACCGCAGCCGCACGGTCTTCGCCGGCTGGCGCGACCTCGCCGAGCGTTGCCGGGCCTACGGCGCGCGCTTCTTCATCCAGCTCACGCCCGGCCTCGGCCGGGTCGGCTCGCCCGAGTGCCTCGTCAACAAGCTGAAGTTGCCGGTCTCCGCCTCCTGGAACCCGAACTTCTACATGTCCAACCTTCCCTGCCGCCCCCTGACGGACGCGCAGCTCCGGCGCATCGTCAAGAACACGGGCCAGGCCGCCGCGGACGCCAAGGCCGCGACCATCGACGGCGTGTACCTCCACGGCCACGAGGGCTACCTCCTCGAGCAGCTGACCAATCCCGCCTTCAACCGGCGCAAGCTCGGCGCCTTCCGGGACTGGAAGGCCTTCGGCCTCGAGCTGGTGCGCGAGATCCGCCGCCGCGTCGGCCCCGACTTCCCGGTGATGTACC
>JAEUJG010000215.1 GCA_016794765.1 Spirochaetaceae bacterium
AGGAGCTCGCCCGTGCCGCCCTGGACGAGGCGCACGGAGAGGCCCGTGCGGTCGCGGAACTCCGCGACGACGATGCGGACGAGTTCCTCGGGGTGGGAGCTGTAGACCACGAGATCGGGCTCGCCCTGCGCCGCCTCCGCCGCCGGGGCCGCCGCGCGCCGGACGCCGCAGGAGGCGAACCCGGCCGCGAGCCCGGCGGAGAGGAGGGCGGCGAGCAGGCCCGCCGCGCGCCGCCTCGGCCGGGTCATTCCTTGCCGGCCGAGAACACCGCGGCCCCTCCCAGGAAGTACTTGGACAGGGTGAAGAACAGCGCGAAGACGGGGATGGAGGCTATGGCGGCCACGGCCATCATCGCGCCCTCGTCGGCGCTCTTCTCCGCGGCGAATTTGACGATGTAGGCGGGGATGGTCTTCATCTCCTCGCGTTGGGCGACGAGGAGGGGCCAGAGGAGGTTGTCCCACTGCTGGCGGAAGGCCAGGATCGCGAGGGTCGCGGCGGCGGGGCCGGAGTTCTTGAGCACGATGTCGCGGAAGATGCGTGGCTCGGAGCAGCCGTCGATGCGCGCGGCGTCGAGGATCTCGTTCGGGAAGGTGATGAGGTACTGCCGCATCAGGAAGACGCCGAAGGCGTTCATGAGGAAGGGCAGGATGAGGCCCCAGTACGAGTCCTGCATGCCGAGCTTCACGACGATCAGGTAGAGCGGGATCATCACCGTCTCGAAGGGGATCATCATCGTCGCCATGATGCCCATGAAGACGAGGTTCTTGCCCTTGAACTCGAACTTCGCGAGGCCGTAGCCGACGGAGGCCGAGAGGACCACGGTGGTGGTCGCGATCGTGAGGGAGACGAAAAGGGAGTTCCAGATGTTGCGGAGGTAGATCCAGTTCCCGTCGTTGCCCGCGAGGGCCTGGCGGTAGTTGGCCCACTTCCACTCTTCGGGTATCCAGCCGTAGGGCATCTTCATGATTTCCGCGGGCGGCATGAGGGAGGCGCCCGCCATGAAGACGATGGGCACGAGGATGACCGCGGAAGCGAGGCCGAGGATGGTCCAGGCGCCGAGGGTGGCGGGAATCGCCCGCCAGCGGCTTGCGTCCATGGCGCGGCTCACAGCTCCGCCTCCTCGCTCCGGGAGAAGCGGAGCTGGGCCCAGGAGAGGAAGAGCATGAAGACGAAGAGGAGGACGCTCATCACGCTCGCGCGGCCGAGGTTCTGGTCGCGGAGGGCGGTGTTGTATATGTTGAGGGTGAGGACGTTCACCGGCTGGAGCGGCGCTCCGCGCTGGGTGAAGAGGTACTGGGTCGAGAAGGTCTTGAGGCACTGGATGAGGATCATCACGGAGACCAGGACCGTCGTGGGCTTGAGGAGGGGCAGCGTTATGCGGAAGAGGCGCTGGAGGGGGCCGGCGCCGTCGATGAGGGCGGCCTCGTTCACGCTCTGCGGTATCTTGCCGATGCCGGTGACGAAGAGGATCGTGAAGTAGCCGACGTACTTCCAGACATAGACGACGATGGTCGAAACCTGGGCCATCGTCGCGTCGGCGAGCCAGCGGTGGTCGATGCCCGGCGTGCCGGCGATGAGGTTGACGAAGTGGTTGGCGAGGCCGCGCGGATCGAAAACCAGGAGCCAGATGAGGGCCGCCACCGCGGAGGACAGGACCGCGGGGGAATATAGCGCCATCTGGGCGCCGCGCTGGAAGCGCTTCCTCGACGCGATGAGGACGGCGAAGAGGAGGGAGAGGACGAACAGGGGCACGAAGGCGCCGATGGAGAAGGCGGCGGTCGCGCGCACGGAGTTCCAGAAGTCGGGCGAGGCGAGCACCTTCTCGTAGTTCTGGAAGCCGATGAACTTGGGCGCCTTGAGGGAGAGGAGCTTCTTGTTGAAGAAGCTCGTCCAGAAGGCGTTCAGGATCGGATAGAAGGAAAAGACCGAGAAGAAGAAAATGCCCGGCGCGACGAAGAGCCAGCCCCAACGGGCGCGGATCTTCTCGTGCGAACGCGCGGTACGTCCACGTTTCATGGCGCTTGCTCCAATGCTTGGTTTGGGTTCCGCCCATGGGCCGCGCCGGGCGCGGAAACGAAGGCTTCCG
>JAEUJG010000224.1 GCA_016794765.1 Spirochaetaceae bacterium
ACGGAATCGCGCCCACCCCGTCCCTCCGGCGTCCCGCGCCATTCTTGCGCGGCGGCGAGCCTCGAGTCCGTGGCCCCGCGCTTTCATCAAAGCTCGTCGAACCCCGGCGAGCGCCCACTTGAAGAACACCATCACTATACCGAGTGGTCGCTGCGGTCAATCCGATGGCCGCAGGCCGAGCGCAGCGCTTCTATCCGGGTCGCAGGGGCTACGCCAATGGCCGCAGGCCGAGCGCAGCGCCTCCCGCCGGGTCGACCTAGCCTGTTCCCCGTCGCCCCCCGATTCTCCCTTCCGCCGCTGGAACACGAAGAGCGCCGCCGACAAACAGATCGGGGCTCCGGCGGCGTGGTTGGGCAAGCCACGCGACGTACGAGGGGAACCACGCAGGGCGGCGGGTGGCAGGGGACGGGGAGCGGCCTCGCGCAGCGAGGACGTCCCCGCCCCCTGCCAGGCCCCGCCCATGGCCGCTCCCCGAACGCCCGCCGCCGCTCTTCCCCAATCAAGTCCCCTTACAACCGTGGCGCGCTTGTCGGCGGAACGCTATACTCAAGGCCGTGCGACCGAGCATGTTTTCCGTGAAACCCGGCACCCCCCTGCCTCTGGGGGCGCGGCCCGTCGCCGAGGGCGTCAATTTTTCGGTGTTTTCGAGGAACGCCGAGGCGATGATCCTGGCGATCTACGCGACGCCCCAGGACGGGGAGCCGATCCTGGAATTCCGGCTTGACCCGCGGATGAACCGCACCGGGGACATCTGGCATGTCCTCGTGCACGGGCTCAAGGCCGGCGCCCTCTATCTGTGGCGCGCGGACGGTCCCTATATTCCGCAGAAGGGCCTCAGGTACAACGTCCACAAGGCCCTCCTCGATCCCTACGCCAAGGCGCTGACGGGCAACTTCGTCTGGGAACTCGAGGCGGCCCGCGCCTACGATCCCAAGTCGCCCGACCTGGACCTTTCCTTTTCCGACGAGGACGACGCGGAGCGGATGCCCAAGTGCATCGTCGTGGCCGACGAGTTCGACTGGCGCGGCGACCGGCCGCTCAACTATCCCCTGCGGCACTGCGTGATCTACGAGGCGCACGTGCGCGGGCTCTCGCTCCATCCGAGCGCGAAGGTCGCCCACCCCGGCACCTTCCGCGGCGTGGTCGAATCGATTCCCTATCTCAAGGACCTGGGCGTGACGAGCCTGGAGCTCCTGCCGGTGCAGGAATACGACGAGTTCGAGAACCCCCGCTCCAATCCGCGGACCGGAGAGCGGCTCTCCAACTATTGGGGCTATTCGACAATCGCCTTCTTCGCGCCCAAGGGGGGCTACGCCTCCGCGGGCTCGGAGGGGCAGCAGGTCGGGGAGTTCAAGTACATGGTCCGCGAGCTCCACGCCGCGGGCATCGAGGTCATCCTCGACATCGTCTTCAACCACACGGCCGAGGGCAGCGAGCTCGGCCCGAGCCTTTCCTTCCGCGGCCTGGACAACCGGGTCTACTACATCCTGGACGAGGACCAGCGCTTCTACCGGAACTACTCGGGTTGCGGCAACACGCTGAACTGCAACCACCCCGTGGCGCGGAGCTTCATCATGGACTGCCTGCGCTACTGGGTCGCGGAGATGCACGTGGACGGTTTCCGCTTCGACCTCGGCTCCATCCTGGGGCGCGACCAGAAGGGCCGGCTCCTCGAGAACCCGCCCGTCATCGAGGAGATCGCCGAGGATCCCCTCCTCCGCCACACGAAGATCATCGCCGAGGCCTGGGACGCCGCGGGGGCCTACCAGGTCGGCTGGTTCCCCGGCGGGCGCTGGGCCGAGTGGAACGACCGCTACCGCGACGACGTGAAGCGCTTCTGGCGCGGCGACGAGCGGACGGTCCAGAGCTTCGCCACGAGGCTTACGGGCTCGAGCGACCTCTATCTCCGCGACGGCCGCAAGCCCTTCCACTCGATCAACTTCATCACGAGCCACGACGGCTTTACGCTGAACGACCTCGTCAGCTACAACGGCAAGCACAACGAGGAGAACGGCGAGGGCAACCGGGACGGGCACGATTCGAACTTCAGCTTCAACTACGGCTACGAGGGGCCCTGCCCCAACCTGGAGATCGAGGCGGTCCGCAACCGACAGGTGAAGAACTTCTTCGCCACCCTCCTCTTTTCCATCGGGACGCCGATGCTCCTCGGCGGCGACGAGTTCCGCCGCACGCAGCGGGGCAACAACAACGCCTATTGCCAGAACAACGAGACGAGCTGGTTCGACTACGACCTCCTCACGCGGCACGGGGACGTCCGGCGCTTTGTCCGCGAGGCGACAGCCTTCCGCCTCCGGCACCCCGCCTTCCGCCGGCCGGAGTTTTTCACCGGGAAGGACGCCGACTACAACGCGATACCCGACATCACCTGGTTCGACGACCGGGGCAAGAGCCCCGACTGGGCCAGGATCGAGCGGCGGATCGCCTGGCGCATCGACGGTTCCAAGGCGGACATCCTCCACGACCGGGACGACAACGACTTCCTCCTCATCTGCAACGCCGATCCGGAGGCCCTGGCCTGGCGCCTCTGCCGGGCCCCGATGGGCCGGCTCTGGCACCGGGTCGTCGATACTTCCCGGCCGAGCCCCGCGGACTTCCTGGAGGCCGGCGCCGAGGAGCTCGTCGTGCCGCAGGAGGAGTACCACGTGGCCGGGCGGTCCTTCGTGCTTTTCATGTCGAAGTCCCTCTGAAGGCCTGCTAAAATAGACTTAAATACGATTTTTAATTAATTTTCACTTGCTCGATTTCAAAAGTTGACACAATATAGTTTACCAGCCTACCAAATCCCTCCCAGCCGCGATCCGCGGCGGGATCGGCTTGGCGCAAAAAGTACCCCTACTCTCGTTCTCGCCTTGGCCAGGGCGGCCGGAACCGGTCCGCCTTGGCCGGGGCCAGCTGTAGGCATACGTGGGTCATGGGCCCACAACCGCAAGGAGTATCACATGCACTCGATCCGCAAGCTCGCCGCCGTCGCGGCGATCGCCCTTGTCGCCGCCGCCGCCGGCGCCCAGAGCGCCGGCGGCTTCTCCAAGCCCGGCGTCATCACCTCCATCGGCCAGAATTCCGACGCGGCCATCGTCAAGGTTCTCCTCAATTCGAAGATGAAGATGGATCTCGGCTACAACACCATCGTCAAGCCCGCCGAGCTCGGCGACACCAAGACCCTCATCATGGTGCTCGGCGCCAGCGCGAAGGGCCTGGGCGCCGCGGGCATCAACCTGGACCAGGAGATCGCCCGGACCGAGGCCCTTCTCAAGCAGGCCCGCCAATCCGGCATTAAGGTGATCGCGATGCACACCGGCGGGCAGAACCGCCGCGGCGCCTCCTCCAACGGCCTCATCGACCTCGTCCTGGCCGAGGCGGACGCGGTCATCGTCGTCGCGGCCGGCAACACGGACAAGTACTTCGACAAGGCCGCCAGGAAGCCCGGCGTCGCCGTCGTGGAGACCCAGACGATCGCCGAGGCGGGCGCCGCCGTCCAGGCCCTCTTCAAGAGCGCGCAATGAGAAGGCTCCTCGCAACGGCGGCCCTCCTTGCCGCGGTCGCGGCGAGCTCCTTCGCGGCCCCGGCCGCCGTCCCCGCCCCGGCGGCGCAGGGCGCGGCAGGGGTCCGCGGCGCCGCGACGATGAACCACGACGTGAGGCCGGGCGCGGGTGTCACCTCGATCGGCTGGCTCTCCGACTACCTGCCCGCCCTGGCCGGCACGCCCGGCGACACGCGGGTCTATTACCTCGATTCCGGACAACCCGGCGCGACCGTCTTCGTCGCCGGCGGCACGCACACGAACGAGATCGCCGGCGTGGCCGCCGCGGTCATGCTCGTGGAGCGGGCCAAGGCGGAACGCGGGCGCCTCATCGTGGTGCCCTACGCCAACGACTCGGCCTCCACCTACACCGAGAGCGAGTGGAAGTCGGA
>JAEUJG010000266.1 GCA_016794765.1 Spirochaetaceae bacterium
TCGGAAGCCTATACCGCGCGCGACCGCATCGTATTTCTGGCTCCCGACGTGCTCACGCTCGATGTCGAGATGCCGCGGATGGACGGCATCGAATTCCTGCGGCGCCTCCTGCCGCAATATCCGATCCCGGTCGTCGTCGTGTCCGCCCTCACCGCCGAGGGTTCCCTCCACGCATTGGCCGCCCTCGAGGCCGGCGCCGTCGAGGTCGTGCCCAAGCCCCAGGCGATGGGCGCACACGGGCTTCTCGAGATGATCGGCGAGCTCAGGCAGGCGGTGAAGGCCGCCGCAAAGGCCGACGTCGGCAAGCTTCGCGGCCTCGCGGCCAAGTCCCGCTCCTCGCCGGCGGGCGGAGGGGGATCCGGCGCTTCCCGAAAAATCCGCGCCGCGCCGCGCCGCCCCGGCGAGGAGGACCGCGTCGTGGCCCTCGGCGCCTCCACCGGCGGCACGACGGCGCTTCGCGGCATCATCCGGAGCCTGCCCGCCGACCTGCCGCCCACCCTCATCGTGCAGCACATGCCGCCCGTGTTCACGCGCCTTTTCGCCGAATCCCTTGACCGCGAATCCGGTCTCCGCGTCAGGGAAGCCGCCGACGGCGACCGGCTCGAACGCGGCCTCGTCCTCATCGCGCCGGGAGACTACCACCTCGTCCTGGAACGACAGGGCGGGTGCCTGGTCGTCCGTTGCGTCGGCGGGGACAAGGTGAACGGCCATCGCCCCTCGGTGGACGTGCTCTTCGAATCCGTGGCCGCGGTCGCCGGCGGAGCGGCCGTCGGCATGATCCTGACCGGCATGGGGCGGGACGGGGCCCAGGGACTCCTGTCGATGCGCAAGGCCGGCGCCCGCTGCTTTGCCCAGGACGAGGCGAGCGCCGTCGTCTTCGGCATGCCCCAGGTGGCCTGGGACTTGGGCGCGGCCGAGCGGCTCGTGCCCCTGGACCGGGCCGCCGAGGTCCTCGTAGCCGCGCTGGCGCGCCCCCTCGTCCGCGCCGCGGCGGCCGGAGCGGCGGAAGCCGCCGGCATGGCGGGGTCCACCTTATGAGCGTGCTCACGATCGGCGTGGGGGAATGGAGCGTCTCCAACAAGGTGGAGGACGTCCTCAAGACCTACGCCCTCGGCTCCTGCGTCGCCGTCGTCATCTACGACCGGGCCTTGAGGATCGCGGGCATGGTCCACGTCGCCCTGCCCGAATCGTCCATGGATCCGGCCCGGGCGGCGGAACTCCCCGGCTATTTCGCGGATTCGGGCGTGCCCGTGATGATCGAGGAAATGAAGCGGCTCGGCGCGGTCAAGGGCAACGTCTGGGTCAAGTTGGCCGGCGGCGCCACGATCATGGATCCCCAGGGTTTTTTCGACATCGGCAAGCGGAACATCCTCGCCGTGAAGCGGGTGCTCTGGAGAAGCTCGCTCGGTCCCATAGCGGAAGACACGGGCGGTACGATGAGCCGTACCGTCAGCGTCGCCGTCCTCGACGGCGGCACCTCGATCACGTCGGCGAACCGGCAATGGACGATCTAGGAGGAAGCGCATGCGAGCCTATTCGAAGGCCCTGATCGTGGATGATTCATCGACCTCGCGCATGATCCTGCAACGCTGCATCGACATGGCGGGCATACCGGTGGGGGAATATCTCTTCGCCGAAAACGGCCTCGAGGCGCTCAACATCCTCCTCTCGGGCAGGCAGGTCGACATCGTCATCACCGACATCAACATGCCCAAGATGGACGGCCAGACCTTCGTCAGGCTCGTCAAGGGCAAGACCGAAACCTCGGGCATTCCCATCGTCGTGGTGTCCAGCATCGCGGAGGCCTCGGTCGAGGAGGAGCTCAAGGCGCTCGGGGTAGCTTTCGTCGTGAAGAAGCCCGTTTCGCCGCAGAAGATGCTCGGCGCCCTCGGAGGTGAGGCATGAATGAAAACTTCGACCGGGAGAAGGCCTGCGCCTGCTTGGCGGAGACCGTCGCCGCGGTCTTTGCCGACATGGCCTTCATCGACGCCGTGACCCTCGCGGAAAGCATCGCCGCCGAACCGGCCGCGGAGCCGGCCGCCGCGACGGAATCCGCGCCGGCTTCCTCACGCCCCGGCCCATCGTCGGAAGTTCTCGAGCGCTGCGCCCTGGATGTCCTCAAGCCCGTGTCCTGCCGCCTCGAACTCGCCTTGAGCCCGGGACTCCACCGCAAAATCGTCGAAATCCTCCTCGGCGAAAGCGACGTCAAGGGCGGGGCAGACGACTCGATCCTCGAGATGCTCAACGTCATCGCCGGCGGCTTCCTGACGAGCTATTTCGGCTTGGGCGTCGAGATCAAGCTCGAGCTGCCGCGCTACCTCTTCCTCGAGGACGAGTCGGGAGGCGACATCGTCTGCTCCGCCGACTTCGACGCGGAGGGTGAACGGCTTTCCGCGATCCTGCGGTCCATCCGCTACCGCTACTGAGGCCCGGCGGCGAGGGGCACGCGTAGCTCGAAGGCGGCGCCGCGTCCGGGCACGGCCGCGAAGCTCCCGTGGAGTTCCTCGGCCAGGAGGAGCCCGAGCTTGAGACCGAAGGTATCGCAGCGACCGAGTTCGAAGCCGCCGGGAAGGCCGGGACCGTCGTCCTCCACGCGCAGCACGAGACTTCCGTCGCGCGACGCGAGCTTCACGCTTATCCTGCCCGCTCCGCGAGCCCCCGTCCCGTATTTGATCGCGTTCGTCAGGAGCTCGGTCGCCACGAGGCCGATCGGCAAGACCGAATCGGTCGGCATGGAGACCGATTCCA
The DNA here is from genome assembly GCA_016794765.1 of Spirochaetaceae bacterium. GTDB lineage: Bacteria > Spirochaetota > Spirochaetia > Treponematales > Rectinemataceae > JAEUJG01. Next base: position 2,749 of record JAEUJG010000266.1, read on the forward strand.
GCTCGAATTCGAGACGCGTGCCGTTGCCGGCGGCGACAAAGGCCTCGAAAACCTTGCCGAGCGCGGTGCGGAGGTACTCGGCGCAGTCGAGCTCCAGCGCGTTCCCGCTCTTGTAGAGGAGTTCGTGAAGTTGGGCGACGGAGGTTATGCGCGCCTCAAGATCCGCGAGGAAGGCGGCGGCGCTCCGCGCGTCCATCTCTTCCTCCTGCATCGAGACGAGACTCATCACGAGGTTCAGGTTGTTCTTGATCCGGTGGTTCATCTCGCGGAGGAGGATCTCCTTCTCCGCGAGGGCGAGCCTGAGCCGCGCCTCGACGCCGCGGCGGCGTTCGATCTCCGCGGCTGAGCCCGCGCACAACCGTGCCTCGACGCTTCGCTCCTCGACGGAAAGGACCGCGAGCGTCTCCGGTCCCTCCTGAAACCTCGTCGCCGTGCAGCGGAAGGTCCCGGCCCCGGCCGGGGCGCCATCCAGCCCGCGGAGGAAAAGGCCGCCGCCCAAGGCATCGCCGAAGACGACCGGCGTCCCCTCCTCGAAAAGGGTCCGCATCCTCAAGGTGAAACTCGGCTCGGCCAGCCGCGGGAAAAGTCGCCGAAGATCGAGCCCAAGGGCATTTTGGGATTCCAGGCCGAACCAATAGCTCATGCGCTCGTTCCAGCACCGGACGCGGTAGTCTTGATCCACGACAACGACACCTAAGGGGAGGGCGTCGAAGGCCTTGAAGCCGCTTTCAGGCCCCGTCGTGGCTTCCATGCACCGTTCCCGGAACCAAAGCCCGCAGCGAGTCGAGAGATGCGGGCGGGAAGAGGATCACGAGCTCCCCCCGGGCCTCGAAGGGTTTTCCTTCTTGGGCTTCGATCGTAAGCCTTTCCCCGACCATGAGAGCCAGGTCGCCCCGGCGGCCGCAAGCGTGTTCGAGAGCCGTCGCGAAGCCGCCTTCGAAAATTTCGGGGATGGCGAAGCGCAAGCCCTTCTTGAAGACTTGCGGCAGGGCGGCGATCGCGGCGTTGATGACGACATTGCCGATCTCGAGGAGGATTCCGGATCGCGCGGCGTCGAAATCAACGGTCGTCCCGTCCGCGCCTTCCGCTCCATGGACGCGATGGGCGCCATCGGCGCCGGCAAGGATCCGCGCCGCCTCGCGGGGCGGGAAGGCGAGGAGGGCGGCGCCTTCCCTTGCGCCCGAATAACGCATGAGGACGGCCTCGACCAGGGGCTCGCGGGTCTCCCCCTCCCCGTGGTGGACCGCGACCTCCGCTCCGGCCAAGGCGACCGCGGAACGGAGGACGGCCTCGCCCCGGACAATCGCCACTTTCCGGCCGAGCATCGCCGTGAGGATGCCGGCCGCGTCGGCTTCGCCCAACGCGGGGCTTTCCGTCACCGGAAAGACTCCCGCTCGAGCCGGGTGTCTTCGGCGTGGATCGCGTCTTTTTCGTTCTTCGTCTTCGCCCGGGCCAGGAGTTCCTCTCGGATCGCGGCGCGGCGATCCGATTCCATGCCGCGCGGGGCCTCGGCGATCGGACCGAGGGCGCGCCGCAAGGAAGCGAGGCGCTCGCCCAAATCGCGGGTCGCGGCCACGACGCCCTCGAGCATCTGCCGCGTTATGTCCTGGAATTGGAGCGACTCGAGGACTCCGTCCATGTCGCGGTCGATTTCCTCGGCGAAGCCCGCGATCTCCCGCGCGAAGCCGTCGATCGCCGTGGAGGAATCGATGAGGGCCTCGACGGCGCCCCCGGCCGCGTCCATGCCCTTCTCGGCCTCGGAGACAACTTTGATGGTCTCCTCCGCCATCTTCATCACGAGCCCCGCGCTTTCCTCCTCCAGCCTGGTAAGCAGCTCGGTGACCTTGCCGGAAAATTCCTCGGTCCGGTCGTTGAGCGACCGGAGCTCGCCGGCAATGATCTTGAAGCCGCGCCCCTTGTCGCCGAAGTGCGCCGCCTCCACCGCGAGGTTGAAGGCGATGAGGCGGGAACGGTCGGTGATCTCCTCGATGTTCCGGAGCAGGGCGATGCCGGCGGTGATGTCGTCGTTGATGCGCTTCAGGCCCTTGGAGCTTTCCCGGTTGTGGCTCGCGATTTCCGCGACCGCCGACCGCTCCTGGGCGATCGCGTCCCGCGACAGCCTGGCCTTTTCGATCACCGACGACCCCGACTCCCCGCTCGCGAAGGTCCGCTTCGCCTCCCTGGAGGTCTTGGCCGCCCGGGACGAGATCGCATGCAAGGCCTCGATGCGCTCGAGGATGGCGAAGGTCGCCTCTTCCGTCGCCTTGGGTATCGCGGCCGCGATGGCGCTTTCGAAGGCCAGCAGGGCTTCCGCGTCGAGGAGGGTTTGCGCCGTCTTGCCGGGCATGGCCTTGAGCGCGATACCTTCGAGTTCGCGCGCCGCGTGCCGCAGGTCTTCGGCGGTGGCCTCGTCGCGGCGAGCGGCGGCTTCGAGCCCTTCGAGGGCGGCGAGGGCTGCGGCGGGATCCGCGCCGGCCGCGACCGCCCGCAGGGCCTCGCCGGCCCAGCGCGCGAGGCGGCCGAGCTCGTCCCGCGATTCGCGGAATCCCCCATGCTGGCGCGGTGCGGCGGCCTCGCCGCCGGCCGGAGACCTGCTTCCGTGGAGCCTGGCGGCCGAGGCCCGTGGCTTGAAGAGACGCGCGAGACCCGCTTGGGAATCCTTGCTCATCGCGCCACCACCTTCCCGCGCCGGTGCCGAAACCCTTCGCTGCCGTTCGAGGCCGAGGCAGGCAAGGTGGGCGCCTTCCGAATGGAAATTGACTTGGGTTTTGTCATACCAAAAAGAGTAAGGCATCTTGTGTCCCGGCGCAAATTCCGCCATCGCGAAGGAGCTTTCCGGCCCGCTCGCCGCGCCGAAAGGCAGCGGCCTCCGGCGGCGCCGGGCGCCGCGATTCCGCCTCGGCAACTTGTAGCCCCGGCCATCCTCCCTTACACTTGTCCCAGCAGGAAAGCGAACGCGAGGAGCCGGCAAGCATGCACGTGGGCGATTCCGATCTACGCTACGACGCGCTGTTCAAGACGATGGAAATCGGCATTCTCGTCGCGCGGCTGGAGGAACGCGGAAACGGCAAGCGCGACCTCCGCCTCATCGAGGCCAACGCCGCGCTCGAGGAGCTTTTCAGTCTCAGCGACGGACTCCTCATCGGCCGGTTTCTCGGCGACCTTTTGCCGCCCGACCGCCGCGACGCCATCGACCGGATCATCGCGGCCACCCGCGGCTCGGTGAAGCCGGCCGACCGGGCCTTCGACATCCAGCTCGGCTCGGCCGATTACCACGTCGTGCCCTACGCTCCCGCCCCGGGTTTCGTCGCCCTGACCGTCGAAGACATCACCGCGCGGCTCGTCTTCGAACGCGAGCTCGAGGCAGCCAAAAAAACCGCCGAAGACGCCCTCGAGGTGAAAGGCCGCTTTCTCTCGAACATGAGCCACGAAATCCGCAATCCCTTGAACGGGATCCTCGGTATGGCGAGCCTGCTCGAACACGCGGGGGTCTCCCCGGAGCAGAAAATCCTCCTGGGGAACCTCATCGCCTCCGGGGAACTCCTGCGGGACACGGTTTCGGGCATCCTCGATCTCGTCTCCCTGGAGACCAGACAGTGGCGGATCGAGCTCGGCGAATTCGCCATCGTCCCCTTTCTGGAAAGCCTGGCGGAAACACATCGCCCGGGCGCGGCCCAAAAGGGCCTTTCCCTGGAGCTTTCCATCGCCGCGGACCTGCCGCCGGTCCTGGTCGGCGATCCGAAATCCCTGCGCCATCTTCTCGACAACCTGCTGTCGAACGCGGTGAAGTTCACTGATAAAGGCTCCGTTACCCTGCTCGCGGCCCCGGACGGCGGCGGCGCAGGCGACCCGGAGCGGGTGCTCAGCTTTGAGGTGCGCGACACCGGCATCGGCATCGAGGGGGACAAGGCGGCGGCCCTGTTCGAACGCTTCGGCCAGCTCGACGCGAGCTACACCAAGCGCTTCGCCGGAACCGGCCTTGGACTTTCCCTGGTGAAACAGCTGGTCGAGGTCATGGGCGGCTCCGTCGCCGTGCGGAGCGAGCTCGGGAAGGGCTCCTCCTTCATCCTGCGCCTGCCCTTTTCCGTCGCGCAGGCGGCGTCCGCGATCGCCGCGGAACCTCGCGGCAAAGCTTCGCCCGGGGGAGCGGAAAATCCCGGCGGCGCGGTCAGCGAGAAGGGCTCCGGCGGTGCCGGCGGTGCAGGCGCCGCGGTCGGCGGAGCTCGGCGCCTCGAGGTCCTCGTCGCCGAAGACAACAGCGTCAACCGGCTCTATCTCGAAAAGATCCTGAGGCGGGAGGCCTGCGATGTCGTCGCGACGCGGGACGGCCGGGAGGCCTTGCTCCGCTACATGGACAAGCCCTACGATCTCATCTTCCTCGACGTGCAGATGCCCGAAATGGACGGCATCACCTGCTCGGCCCTGATCAGGGAGCGAGAGCGGGGGAGGGGCCTGTCCTCGCCGATCATCGGGATGAGCGGCTACAGCTCCGAGGCCGATCTGGGCAAGTGCCGGGCCGCGGGGATGGACGGAGTGCTCGTCAAGCCGATCAACGCCCGGGAAGTCGAGAGGATAGTCGCCCTCGCCGGCGAGGACCGGGGCGCCCTGCGCGCCTACCTCGGGCGACTCGCCCGGTGAAGGGGCGTCCGCCGACCCTCGCGCTTGACAGGGCGCCGCGCAAGGGAGCACACTGCCCGCCCATGGAAGCCCTCCTCGCCATCGGCGCCGAAGCCCCCTTGCGCGAACGTCTGGCCGCGCGACTTCCGGAGTTCGGCCTCGTTTGCGCCGCCGATTCCGGACTCGATCTGCTGCACGCCTGGGGCGTGGAACCAGATCTCATCGTCGGCGACATGGACAGCCTCGCCAAGCCCGAGCTCCTCGGGGCCTATCCCAAGGCCGAGATCCTACGGTTTCCGCGCGGGAAGGACGAAAGCGACACCGAAATCGGCCTCAGGATCCTTCGGGAACGCGGCGCGGACCGCGTGGTCCTGGCCGGCGGCGGCGGCGGCCGGCTCGACCACCTCTTGGCGATCCGCGCCTTGTTCGAGCGTTCCTGCAGGCCGGACGAATGGCACACGACCGGCGAGGAGTTGCGCCTCGTCGCCGAGGGCGAACGGTATTCCTGGGAGGCCCCGCGCGGAGAGACCGTCTCGGTGTTTCCGCTGGCGACGGGCGCGGGCGGCATGGCCTCCGGGGGCTTGGCCTGGCCCTTGGCTGGCCTTGCGTGGGGTCCGGGCGAGTTCGGCCTGAGCAACGAAACCCTTGGCGGCCCGGCTTGGGTGGAAGCGGGGAGGGGAGACCTCCTCGTCGTTCGCCTCTTGGCCTCCGATCCGAAAAGGTAAGCTTAGCCCGATGTTGCCGGCAGGCGCGCGCCCGCTTACGCGGATATGGATGAAGTGCTTCGCCGCGCGGCTGGCGGGAAATCCGGGCTAGTTCTCCAGGGCGGTTTTGAGGCGGGCGAGGGTGTCCCGCGGATCTTCGACCAGGACGCGGGAGCCGGCGATGAGCTCGGCGATGCCGATCTCGCGGGGGTATCGGGGAATGATGTGCAGGTGCAGGTGGTCGATGCTCGCGCCGGCGACGAGGCCCATGTTGTAGCCGATGTTGTAGCCGCCCGGAGCGTGGCTTTTGTCCAAGGCGCCGAGACAACGATCGACGAGGGCGTCGAGTTCCCGCCGTTCCTCCGCGGAGAGTTCCCGGATGTCGCGGACATGGCGCTTCGGGAAGAGGATGAGATGGCCGGGATTGTAGGGGTAGAGATTGACGGACACGACGAAATTAGCCGTTTCGGCGGCAATAAGGCGCGCGACCTCTTCGGATCCGTCCCGCACGAGGCAGAGGATGCAGCCATCGGGCCTTTTGCCCCGTAGGTACGCGATTTTGTCAAAGTTGAAGAAATACCCCATGGCGCCTTTTATGCCTCCCGGCAATCCTAGCCGATAATCCAGGAAGGCGCCAGCATGGAAAAGCTCGAAAACGCGGCGGGAAGCCGCTCCATTGCCCTCCTCGTAGTCAGGCGACTCGCCTTTCTATCCCTGTATACGGCCCTCATCGCCCTGTTCTTCTGGACGGCCGGCAGTTTTCGCCTGTTTCTCGACGAGACCCAGATCATGTTGCTCTCCGTCCTGCGTTGGTCCTCGATCGCGCTCTTCATACTGTCTTTTGCGGCTGCCGCCGGGAGCCTTGTCGAGGCGGGAAGCCGTTCCCGCCCGCGAATCCTGGTTTCCTGGCTTTTGTTGGCGGGCGCCGCCGCCCTTCTTTGCCTGGTCTCGGAGGTCTTGATCCTCCTTTCCGAAGGCATAGCCTGAACCACCCCAGGGAGGAACCCGATGGCAGACCTTGAATCCCGGGCCGAACGCCGGCTCGACGGGCTCGAAACCAAGCTCGCCTACCAGGAGCGCGCGATAGCCGAGCTCTCCGACGCCCTCTATTCGCACGAGCGAAGGCTGGAGCGCCTTGAGAACCTTTTCCGCGAGATGGCCGGCAAACTCAAGGAAGTGGCGGGGGAGGGCTTGCCGCCCCTCCCCGCGAACGAACGTCCTCCCCACTACTAGGCGTAGGTGTCGATGTTCTCTCCCGTGTCGGGGGCGGGCTCCGGAGGCCTGAAGGGCTCCGGCTCGGGTTCCGGGAGAGGCTCGCTCCCCGGCTGGGCCCGCAATTCGGGGGCCGTCGGCTGGATCGGGAGCGGATTGAGGTAGGGATCGAGGGCGCTTTGGATGATTCCTTCCATATGGCGCCTCCTCCTATCCCAAGTCTAACGCTTTGAGGAAAAAAAAACGATCCGGCGCACAGCCGGATCGTTTTGTTGGAGAAGCTTCGCGGAAAGGCTTACTTGCCGCTTCCGGTGCCGCCGCCGGAGGCGGAGGCCGAGTACTTGCGAAGCTTGGAGAGCACGTCGGCGGCCTTCGTCTTGACGGGGTTGATGTAGTTGCCCGTGGCGATCTTCATGACGGCGCGGATGGCGGCGGGATCCTTGATGCCGCCGTTCCTGTCGGCGATGCGTTCGATGGCGATCAGGGCTTCGAAGGCGAGGCTGTTGTCCGGCTGCAGGACGTCGTAGCGGTTCACGATGTAGGAGATCACCTGGGTGACCTCGTCGGAATCGTTCATGCCGATCTTGCCGAGCGAGCGGATGGCCGCGGAGAGCACCATGGGCTCGCGGTCGCCGAGGGTGACCTTGACCAGGGCGTCCTTGGAGGCTACGGTGGGGAACTCGCCGAGATATTCGCAGGCCTTGGCGCGGATGTCCGGGAAGTCGTTGGTCGGGCGTCCGAGTCCGGCGGAGCGGGTGACGGTCATCGTCGTCTCAAGGGCGAGATATTCCAGGGACTTGCGGATTTCCTCGTTCTTTCTCCCGCCATCGAGCGCCTGCTTGATGTACTGGAGGGCGACGAGCTTCATGTCCTTGTTCTCGGCCTGGGACTGCTCCTTGATGATCATGGTCTCGAGGGATTCCTGCAGGTATGCTTCCTCGACGGTCTTCTCGCCGCCCTTGGCGGGGGCCGTGGTGCCCTGGGCGGAGGCGCCGAGGACGAGGCCGAGGCCGAGTATGGCGGCGACGCCGAGGGCGCGGATCGCGCGGTTAGAACGCATCATTACCTCCCGATTCCTATCTTCCAAGTATCGCCATGCTTCTCGAGATTATACAATATCTGCCGTTCGCCCTTGGGGCTGACGGTGATGGCCTTGACTAGGCTCGCACCCAAGTACTCGATGTCGTCCACGCGGTCGTTCTGGCGCGAGGGGAAGACGACATACGCGAAGTAGTCCTTGAGGGAGTTGAGCTTGATGCCCGCGCGCTTGAGCACCGGGTATTCGGAGATCTTGCCGAGGACGGCCGGGTCGGTATAGTAGGCCTTGTATTCCTCGGTGAGGAAGAGGAGCCAGGCGTCGTAGTCCTTGCGCTGGATGATCGTGTTGAGCTTCTCGATCAGGGCCTTGATGTCGGCCACGGCGGCGGCCTTGGTTTCGGCGCTCACGGCGGCGGGATCGAAGGGCTTGGGCGGGACCGGGACGGGCTCGGCGGGTTTAGGGTCCGGCGCGGCCGTCGGGACGGGCGGCGGCGTATCCGCCGGCGCGGGAGCCCGGGTCGCGCAGGAAACCAACACGGCAAGCAAGAACGCGGCCGCGACCCCGGACATGGGGCGGATGGAACGATAGACGACCTCGTCGGCCGATCCTTGGCGCTTTACCCAGCTCTTCATGGCACTATCATATATCTCCCGCGGCGGAATGTCAAAAGAGCCCCGCGTCCGATCGGTCGATTTTTATTGAAGGTGCGCGGCGCATAGTGTATTATGTGGTCAATCTTTGAATGGTGGCGGAGGGATCCGCGGGGCGGGCCGTCGAACGGCCCCCGCACGAGGCGCCCGGGATGAGGTACTGATGAAGGACATCGTTGCGCTCCACCGTGCCGAATACGAAGGCCCTCCCGAGGTCGTTGCCGCGGCCCCGGGCGTTGTCAAGTTGCTCGGCGAGCAGCTCGAGGCGGCCGAGCCTCTCGTGCTCGCCACCGCCATCTCCTTCGAGGTGCAGGTTGCCGTCTCCCTCCGCCGCGATTCCTCCCTCCGTTTTTTCGCCGCCGACCTCGGCGAGCGCAAGCGCACGAGCATCAGCAACCTCAAATTCAAGCGCGAGGATCGTTGGGCCAACTATCCCAAGGCGGTCCTGGACCTCCTCCTCCGCGAGGGCCTGCCCGCCAAGGGCCTCAATTTCACCGTAGCGGGCGACATCCCCATCGGCCTCGGCCTCGCCTCCTCCAACGCCCTCGTCCTCGCCTCCGCCCTGGCGCTCAAGGAGCTTTTCGGCCTCCAGAAGCGCTCCGAGGAGCTTTCCGACTTCGCGCGCCGCGCCGAAACGGCCTTCCTCGGCAAGCCCTCCAGCCTCTTCGACTCGCTCACGGCGGCCTTGGCGACCCCGGGTTCCGTTTCCATCATCGACCTCCGCTCGGGCAGGAGGCGCGCCTTGCCCTTCCTTGACGGCGACTATGTCCTTGTATTCACCGATTCCAAGGTCCCGCGCTTTTCCGTGGAGGCCGAACTGCGCCAGCGGGAAGAGGATTGCCGCCGCTGCCTCGCGGCCCTCCACCAGGGCGGCAAGAAGGGCCTACGCGACTTTTCCCCCGAGGAAGTGGACGAACTCATGGGTTCCCTGCCCGAATCGGTCCGCCGGCGCAGCCTTCACGTCGTCGAAGAGACCCGACGCGTCCTCGAGGCGGAGGAGGCCTTGGCCAAGGGCGACGGTCCCGCCTTCGGCCGCGTGATCAACAAGTCCCACGGTTCCCTGCGCAATCTCTACGAGGTGTCCTGCCCCGAGATCGATTGGCTCCAGAAGCGGGCCCTGGAGATCGAGGGCGTGCTCTGCTCGCGCCTGACGGGCAAGGGTTTCGGGGGCTGCACGGCCACGGTCATGCTCCGCCACGCCGTTCCGGAGTACAAGAAGCGCCTCGAGGAATACGAGCGGATCTTCGGCTTCAGGCCGGCGGTCTACGAAGCCGAGCTCGCCGGCGGCTTCCGGGTGCTCGATTGAAGGGCGCGGCCCCTTTCAGCTACAATGCCCCCCGAGAACGGGGGTACGACCTACGATGAAAATCCTGATCAGCAACGACGACGGCATCCACGCCGAGGGCATCAAGGTCCTGGCCGCCGAGCTCCGCAAGGAGCATGAGGTGTGGGTTTTCGCTCCCGACCAGGAGCGCTCCGGCGTCTCCCACGCGATGAGCCTCCGCGCGCCGGGCAAGGTGAGCAAGCACGCCGAGCGGGAATATTCCTGTTCGGGCACCCCGGCGGATTGCGTCATCCTGGCCGGCCTCGGCGCCATCCCCTTCGAGCCCGACCTCGTCGTTTCCGGCATCAACCGCGGGCCGAACCTCGGCACCGACATCATCTATTCCGGCACCTGCGCCGCCGCCCGGCAGGCGGTCCTCCACGGCCTGCCGGCCATAGCAGTGTCCTGCGCCGCCTACCGCGAGCCCCTCGCCTACGGCGCGGCCGCCTCCTTCGTCCGGCGCAACCTGGCCCGGCTCGTGGAGCACTGCGGTCCCGGCCTCTTCATCAACGTGAACGCCCCCTCGAGCGAGGCCGAGGACCTGTCCGGACAATGGGCCGTGCCCTGCCGGCGCCGCTACCTCGACCGGCTCCACGCCTTCGAGGCGCCCGACGGCCACACCTACTGCTTCCTCTCCGACACCCGCATCGAGACGAACGAGGACGAGAGCTCCGACCACGCCGTCGTGGCGGCCGGCCGCGTCGCCGTCACCCCCGTCCTCGTCCATCCGCAGACGCCCTCGGGCTTCGTGCCCGGCGGGGTCTTCCGCTAGGAGCGAGCATGGACGCCGAGCTATCGGAAGCGGCGCGCCGCTACGGCGCGCGCGATTATCCCGGGGCCCTCGCGGCCCTCGCCGGCGTCGACGCGACCGACGCCAACCACCTCGATCTCGCCTATCTCCTCGGCCTCTGCCACGCCCGGCTCGAACACTGGGACGAGGCCCTGCTCTATCTCGAGCAGGTGGTGACGGCCGCCGACGACCTCATGCGGGTCTATCAGTGCCGCCTGGCCCTGGCCTTCGTCTACGCGCGGACCGGCCGTTCCCGCTTGGCCGAGTACGAACTCGGCCGCCTCGTCAAGGCGGGCTTCCGCTCCGCCCAGGTCCTCTCCTCGATGGCCTACGCGGCCTGGGCCCAGGGCCGCTCCGCCGACGCCGCCGAGCTCTACGCCGAGGCGCTCGAGCTCGACGGGGAGAACGCGACCGCCCTGAACGGCCTCGGCTATGTCCTGGCCTGCGGGGGCCGCGAGGCCGCGAGGGCGCTCACCTGCTGCCGCAAGGCCGTAGACAAAGCGCCGCGCAATCCCGCCTACCTTGATTCGCTCGGCTGGGCCTACCATCGGCTCGGCTTCGAGGCGGAGGCCCGCGACTACATCGGCCGCGCCCTCGCCATCGCCCCCGCGGAGGAGGAAATCCGCGAGCACGCCCGCGCCCTCGAGCTCGCAGGAGCCGAGGAGGAGTACCTATGAACAGCAAGCCGCGATCCGCCCGCCGGCCCGGACCCGCCTTCCGCGCCGCCCTCCTGCGCGGCCTCATCGCGCTCGCGCTTCTGGCCCCGGCCGCGCCCGCGGTCTTCGCGCAGTTCCCGAGCGGCCTCGATTCCCCGGGCGCGACCGAACAGCTCAGGCTCGGCGTGCAGGCCTACCATCGCGGCCGCTACGCCGAGGCCCTCCTCCTCTTCGAAAAGACCCTCGCCTACGCTCCCGATTCGGCCCTCTGCCGCTATTGGCTCGGACGCGCCTACTACAAGGCCGGCTACGAGGCGACCGCGCTCCGCGCCTGGGAGCCCCTGGCCCTTCGGCCCGACGCCCCGCCGGAGCTCAGCGCCAAGATCGAGGCGCTTCGCGCCTCCCGGAGCTTCGGCTCCGGCGGCCTCTCGGGCGAGCCCCGCTACGTTGAGGCGGCCCGCTTCGAGGGGATCAAAGGCAAGCAGCAGTTTTTCCAGAGGCCCTCGGCCCTCTTGCCGAACAAGGACGGCTCCTTTTACGTGGCGGCCCACGGCTCCAACGAGCTTCTCCTCATCGATCCCAACGGCGTGATCCGCGAGCGGGTCACCGGGGGCCTCCGAGGCCTCGACCGGCCCTTCGGCCTGGCGAGCCTCCCCGACGGGACCCTCTTCATCACCGAGTTCAACGGCGACCGCGTGGCCCGGCTGCCCGCCGGCGACCGTCTCGGCGCCCCGGCGGTTTTCGGCGCCAAGGGCCGCGGAGAGGGGCAACTCCTCGGTCCCCAGTCCGTCGCCTGTGACGCCGACGGCTATATCTATGTCGGGGACTACGGCAACGCCCGCGTCGTGAAGTTCGACCCCGAGGGCCGCTTTATCCTTTCCTTCGGCGCCAAGGACGGCGATTTCCCCGGCCTGGCGAGTCCCTCCGGCATCGTGGCGGCGGGCGGCGCGATCTATGTCGCCGATTCCTTCCGACGCGCCCTCTATGCCTTCGATCCGAGCGGCAACTACCTCGGCGCCCACGCCGAGGGCGAGCTCCGCGCGCCCGAGGGGCTCGCGCCCTGGAAAGGCGGAGCGGCCATTCTCGTCGCGGACACCGACCGGATCCTGTCCTTCGACCTCGCGACTGAGACCTTGAGCCCCCTCTACCAGGCTCCCGACAAGAAAGCGCGCATCGTCTCCGTCGTCGCCGACCACAACGGCAACCTCCTGGCCGCGGATTTCGACGCCTCCGCCGTCTCCGTCCTCACCGAGTCGCCCCTCCTGGCGGCCGGCTACGAACTTGAAATCGAACGCATCGTCTCCGATTCCTTCCCGCGCGTCCTCGTCGACGTCAGCGTCAAGGATCGGACCGGCGCTCCCGTCGTAGGCCTCGGCTTGGCGAACTTCCATCTCGCGGAAAGGACAAAGGTTTCCACGAAGAGCGACGAGGGCGGCAAGACCGTGCTCAAGATCGAGGAAAAGCTCGTGCCGGTGGAGAAGCTCGAGCTTCTCGGCACGGGCACCCTGACGACGAGCCTCAGGGTCCTGATCCTCGCCGAGCGCTCGCCCGCCATGGCCCCGCAACGGGAAGCTGCCCGCGCCGCGCTCGCCGATCTCGCGGCCGCGCTGTCCGCAGGGCGGGCCGGCCTGTCCGCCACCAGCCTCGGCTTGGCCAGCGCGGGCAAAAGCCCCGCCCTCGAGTTGCCGCTCAAGGCGGGCGCCCCCGACCTGCCGGCCTACCTGCGGGCCCTCGCTTCGCCGGCCTCCGAGCCGGGGCGCTTCGACCTCGGCCTGCGTCTGGCCGCCACGAGCCTCCTTCCCGCCGAGCCGCGGGACGCGGTCGTCTATGTCGGCACCGGCATCGTCGAGGAAGCCTCCTTCGCCGGAACGACCCTGTCGGAACTCGGCGCCCTGCTCGAGAACAGCGGCATCCGCTTCTTCGGCGTGATCCTCGGATCCGCCGCGCCTTCGCCGGCCCTGCGTTATCTCGCCGAGCGAACGGGCGGCGCGCTCTATGCCGCGTCGCGGGCCCGCGGCCTCGGCGACCTGGCCGCCGAGCTTCGCGGCGGGGCCAGCGGCCGCTACCGCCTCGCCTTCGAGTCCAAGGCCGATTCAGGCTTCGGCCGGGCCTATCTCGGCGTGGCCGCGGAGGCCTACCTCTATAAAAAGAGCGGCCGCGAGGAGCTCGGCTACTACGCCCCCCTGCGGTGAGCCCTCGGCGCGAGGCGGAAAAATGACGAAAAACAAAAAACGTATTGACTCGTTTTCAGGCTTTCTGTATAGTGCCTCCTGTCGTCGAGACGCCGTCTTAGCTCAGTTGGCAGAGCGCGTGACTTGTAATCTCGAGGTCCCCGGTTCGATTCCGGGAGACGGCTCGGGTCTGAGTTCAAGATGCGGTTCGATTCCCCTGGGGAGATTCCCGAGTGGTCAAAGGGGGCAGACTGTAAATCTGTTGGCTTACGCCTTCGAAGGTTCAAATCCTTCTCTCCCCAAGAAGCCCCTCTCGATCGAGAGGGGCTCTCGTTTTATATAAGGAGGCTCCGTGGACGAAGCCTTTTACGCCGAGGGTCTGCGATTCTCCTGCCAGCGCTGTTCCTCCTGTTGCCGCGGCGGTCCGGGCTACGTCTTCCTGGCCAAGGACGACCTTCGCCGCCTCTTGGCCCGATTCGGGCTCGATCTGGCCGCCTTCATCGAAAAATATTGCGTCCTCGTCGACACGGGGCTCGGCTTCGCGATCAGCCTCGCGGAAAAACCGAACTTCGATTGCGTCCTCCTCGGCGAAAACGGCGCCTGCGAGGCCTACGAGGCGCGCCCCGTCCAGTGCTCCACCTATCCCTTCTGGGCATCCCTCCTCGACAGCGAGGAGGATTGGGAGGCCGAGGGCAAGGATTGTCCGGGCATCGGCAAGGGCGAACTCCGCTCCAAGGAACATATCGAGGAATGCCTCTGGCGGCGTCGCGCCGCGGGCACCATCTTGTTAAGCCGCGCGGAAGCCGCGCACCCGGAGAAGCTCGATGCGGATACGCTTTTGGGGCGTTAGGGGTTCCCTGCCGAGTCCGCTTCCCCCGGCTCGGCTGCGCAGCAAGATATCCTCCGTCGTCGAGCGCATCGGCGCGCGCGACATCGAAAGCCAGGAGTCCCGGGAGATCTTCCTCGCCTCCCTGCCCGATTACCTCTTTTCCACCGTCGGCGGCAACACGCCCTGCATAGAGGTCGCGACGGCGGAAGACCGCCGCTTCATCTTCGACGCCGGCACCGGCATCCGCGAGCTCGGCAACGAGATCCTGGCCCAGAAGCGCCCGACCCGCT
>JAEUJG010000588.1 GCA_016794765.1 Spirochaetaceae bacterium
GGGTGAAGAGGAGAAGGCCGATGATCGCGGGATGCTTGATCGAAAAATCGGCGAGCTTCATGGCGCCTTCGCCTCCCCCACGACGCGGACCGCGGAACCGTCGCGGAGGAAATGCTGGCCCTCGACGATGAAGGTTTTCCCGGACGCCGAGTCGGGTATCGCGAAGCGGTCGTCCGTGGAGAAACCGGGCGCGAGCTCCATCGACCTGGCGGTCGCCGTCCCGTCGGCCGCGGACTCGAGGAACCAGAGCGTGTTCCCGCCGACCATCGCGGAGAAGGGCAGCGACCAGAGTCCTTCCTGGCGTTCGAGCGTGAAGACGGCGACGACGGACATGCCGGGCCTGAGGAGCGACGTGTCGCCGCCGAGGTCGCAGCTCACCTCGAAGGTCTTGTTTTCCGCGGAAACGAAGGGCGCCACGGTGCGGATCGCCGCGCGGTGCTCGCCGGCGCCTTCCTGGCTGACGCGGACGGCCACGGCGGAAGACCCGCCGGCGGCCGCTCGGGCGCTGAATTCGGCGTAGTACCGCTCCGGCACGCGGGCGCGGACCACGAGGCGGGAAAGGTCGCCTATCGTGACGAGGGGCCGTTCCGGCGCGGCGATCGCCCCCGCGGAGAGGTGGCGGACGAGGACGACGCCGTCCACGGGGCTCGTCACGGTCGCGTACTGAAGCTGGAGCCTGGCGAGTTCGTACTGGGACTTGGCCGCGTCGAACTGGGCGCGCGCCTGGTCGTAGCTCTGCTGGCTCGTCGCCCCGGCCTTGTAGAGCTGCTCGACGCGCTCCCAGGAACTCTTGGCGGCGAGCCAGCCCGCTTCGGCCTGGCCGAGCTGGAGGCGGAAGCGCTCGGCGTCGATGCGGGCGATGACCTGTCCCTTCCGCACGCGGTCCCCCGCCTCCACGTCGAGGCCTTCGAGGATGCCGGAGACGAGGGGAAGGACGGTCACCATGCTCTCGCTCTCGACATAGGCGTTGATGCGGAGTTCCCGCTCCAGGGGGAGCATCGCGGGCCGGGCGACGATGACGGGGGCGGCGATGGCCGCCTCCTTCGCCTCGTCCTTGCCCGCCGCCATCCAGCGAACGACGACCGCCGCGAGGACGATGGCGGCGAGAAAGAGCCAGGCGAGGAGCCTGGCGGGAGTAAGGGGACGTTTCATTGGACCGCCTCCGGGCTTGCCAAAAAGCTGTACGAGGATAGGGTTTCCGCCCCCAAGGGAGAGGCGGCGCCGAGGAAAAGGATCTTGATGGATTCCTGGAGGATTTCGGGCCTCGTGAAGGGCTCGTCCTCGGGATCCTCGAGGTAGAGAAGACCCTCGACCATGTTGATGACGACATAGGTGAGCTTGCGGTGGTCAACGTCCGGGCGGACGTAGCCCAGGTTCGCGCCCTCTTCCACGATGCCCTTGATGAGCGAGAGGAGACTCCTCCGGAACTCCCGGTACAGGGCCGCCGAGCGCGGATGGATCGAAGGGCCGCCGCCCTGGCGGAACAGGCGCGAGCTTTCGCGCACCCGCCGGAAGCCCTCCTCCGTGACGCGGTTGAGCTTGGTCACGAAATCGATCCCGGGATCCCGCGCGATCGCCTCGAGGCTCGCGATGGTGGTCTTGAACGAGCCCTCGAAGACGGCGTCGAGGAGCTCGAGGCGCGAGGCAAAGTAGTTGTAGAGCGTCTTCCGGCTCACGCCGGAGCGCAGGGCAGCGGCATCCATGGAAAAGCCGCGGATGCCGAGGTCGCGGAGGGCTTCGATGGAGCCGGCTATGATCTGCTCGCGAAGTCCGTCAGCCATGAGGGCCCTCTTTACACAAATTACTCATTTGTTGTGAAGTTTACTAAGGCTGCTCGGGAGGGTCAAGCGGGAGGGCTACGCAGGGAAAAGGCGCGTTGACGACCCAGCAGGGCCCACGCCCACTTCCCACCAAAGAGGCGCTCGAAGCGAGAAAGTTGCGTCTGTAATGAAATGGGGCCTGAGCCGGACTTGCCCTCCAGTCGCGATCGTCCTGATCGCTCCTTCCGTTTGCCCCTCATCGATTCGGGGCAAAGCCTCGTCCGCTCTCACGCCATCCTTGGCGCTCGCCCTCGATCTGCCCTCATACGATCGGGCAGATCGAGGTACGCGACCTCGGTTCAAGTCCAGCAGGGCCGCCTGGTGTGAAAGCGGCGCTTGTTTGGGAAAATGTGGCACTTGAAGGGAGTATGGGCCCTGCTGGACTTGAACCAGCGACCTACGGATTATGAGTCCGCAGCTCTAACCGACTGAGCTAAGGGCCCGGCGATGAGTCTTCCTATAAAGGCATAGGGGCGGAAAAAAGTCAATCGGAGGCGAATTCGCGCCGAATTCCTTAGTGAAAAGCTTTGTCCGGGCCTATAATTGCGGGCCGGAAACAGCGTCGCGCCATTCCGTTCCAAAGGCGGCGTGGCGACAGCCGAGGGGTGCTTCATGCGAAAAATACCAGTCGTCTCGAGCGACGAGAAGCTCAACGAGATCATACGCCTCGAATGCGCCCGCTTCGGGACCGAATTCACCCCCGTCTTTTTCCGCAACCGCGACGAAGTGATCGAATTCCTCATGTACGAGCTGCCGGAGATCAAGTTCCTCTACTTCTCCGACAAGACCGTCGACTGTCGCGCCATCCTGGAGGAAATCAGGAAGGATCCCTGGCTCCACTACGGCGGCATCGTCGCCATCCACGACGACGCGAACGAGAAGGAGCTCATCGAGGCCATGCGGGACGCGAACATCATCGCGGTCCTCCGGGCGCGGGAGTTCGTCGCCAACCTTCCCCGCCTCCTCAAGATCCTCCGCCAGAACAAGCAGATCCTCTTCCAGCGGGGCATCCAGCAGCATCTCCTCAAGACGATCTCCGGCGCCTTCGTGATGGACAACGATCCCCTCGACATCACCACCTACGCGAACCTCGTCACGAACTACCTCTACAACGCGAACCTCATCGGCCGCGAGGAGAAGGAAAAGCTCCACGTCGCGCTCCTCGAGCTCCTCATCAACGCGATCGAGCACGGCAACTGCCGGATCGGCTTCGACGAGAAGACCGCCTGGCTCGAGTCGAACGGCGACATCATGGACTTGATCCGCGAGAAGAACCGCGACGCGGCGGTGCGGGCGCGCAAGGTCTACTTCTCCTACACGATCACGCCCGAGCGCTCGCGCTTCGAGATCCGCGACGAGGGCGAGGGCTTTGACTGGCGCTCGCGCCTAGCGATCCACGCCGACGAGCCGGGCCTCCACGGCATGGGCATGAAGATGGCCAACCTCTACACGAAGCAACTCTCCTACAACGACAAGGGCAACGAGGTCAGCTTCGAGGTGGAGCACCGCCGCGGCGAGTCGAACTCCATCCCGATGATCTTCGCGTCGGCGGACGAGGCCCGCTTCGCCGACGGCGAGTACGTCTGCCGCGAGGGCGAGGAATCGGACGTCCTCTACTACATCGTCTCCGGCACGCTCTACGTCTACTCGAAGGGCAAGCTCGTCTCGTCGCTCTCGCCCGACGACATGTTCATGGGCGAGATGTCCTTCCTCCTCTCCAACCGGCGCTCCGCGACGGTGGTGGCGAAGGGGCCCTGCGTCCTCATCAAGATCTCCAAGCAGGACTTCGTGAACCTCATCAAGGAAAACCCCCACTACGGGATCTTCCTCGCCCGCCTCCTAGCCCAGCGGCTGGCCCGCCTCAATGCGCGCACAGCCCGCCTCAACACCGAGTACCTGAAGCTCAAGGCGGTCTGCGGCGAGGGCGGCTCGGGACTCGGCTCGCCC
>JAEUJG010000317.1 GCA_016794765.1 Spirochaetaceae bacterium
TGGTTTTGCCGCTCCTGCCCAAACCGCGCTGATAGGGTTCGTGCTGCATCGCGCCGCGTCGCGCTCCATCAAGCGCTGGTTTGCGCTCGAGGCAGGGCCGCGACGAGGAAGCCGATGGGTTACGCGCGAAGCGCGCGTCGCCACCGGGCTTCCAGTCGCTTTTGGCCGCTTTAGTCTCGGCTCGTCTTCGGCTTCGTGGCGCGGAGGATCAGGTTGAGGGCGATGCCCCAGATCGCGGCGGTGGCGATGGCGGGGAGCTTGGCGCCGAAGACCGGGATCATGCCGCCGGGGAAGGCGAAGGAGCCGCCGAGGCCGATGATGAGGATGGTGGCGATCACGGCGAGCCCGCGGTTGTCGAAGAGGTCCACCTTGCGCTCGACCATGATGCCGACGCCCTGGACGGCGATGACGCCGAAGAGGTAGATGGAGAGGCCGCCGATGACCGCTCCGGGGACCGTGCTGATCGCCGCGGAGAACTGGCCGAGGAAGCTCACGAGGATCGCGAGGATGGCCGTCGCGATGAGGACGGGAACGGAGAATACGCGGGTGACGGCCATCGTGGAGATATTTTCGCCGTAGTTCGTGCCGGCCGGACCGCCGAAGAGGGAGCTCACGATGTCGCCGACGCCGTCGCCGATGAGGTTTCGTCCGAGCTTGTTCGAGATCGCGTACTTCTTTTCGCCGCGGCGCTCCGCCAGCTTGTTGACGTAGAGGTCGATCTGGTACAGGTGGGCGGTCGATTCGGGGATGGTGGCGATGGCGATCGGCATGATCGCGGCGACCGCCGCCCAGGAGGGGATTGGCAGGGTGAAATGCGGTGTCTGGATGGTCGCGGCCGCGGCCACGGGCGCGAAGTCGATGAGGCCGAAGGCGAGGGCCGCGAGGTAGCCGGCCGCGATGCCGATGAGGACGGGCAGCTGGCCGAGGAAGCCTTTCAAGAAGACCGAGGCCGCCACCGTGACGACGAGGGTGACGAGGGCGAGGGCCCAGTTCTGCGCGGCGCCCTGCATCGCGGTGCCGGCCAGGGATAGTCCGATCACGATGGCGATCGGGCCGGTCACCTCGGCGGGGAGGATCCTGTCCATCTTGTCGTGTCCGAAACGGTCGATGAGGAAGCCGGCGAGGATGGAGACGAGGCCCGAGAGGATGATGCCGAACTGGGCCTGGCCGATGAGCGAGTCGGGCGCGAGCGCGCCGAACTCGCGGGCGCCGGTCAGGGAGACGATGGCGGCTATGTAGGAGAAGGACGAGCCGTAGTAGAGCGGAATCTTGCCGCCCGTCACCAGGATGAAGGAGAGCGTCGCGAGGCCCGAGGCGAAAATCGTGGTGCTGACGTGGAAGCCGGTAAGGAGAGCCACGAGGATGGTCGCCGGGAACATGACGATGAACTGCTGCAGGGCGAAGAGTACCAGCCGGCCGAAGCTCGGCGCCTCGTCGGGCAGGAGTCCGTCCTTGTCGTCGCCGTAGCGGAAGCCCAGCACTCTCCAGAATCCCTTTTTCTCGCTCATGTTCGCTCCTTGGGGCCGACGGGCCCGCGTGCCGATGGGCACAAAAGGCATAAAAAAAGGACCGTCCGAAAGGACGGTCCCAAATGGGTGACAATGGAATCGAAGGGCCGCGGGCCCCCGTGGTGGGGGGAAAAAGGCCCGACCCTCCGTCGGGGGAGGGCTACGAGGGCAGGGCGCCAAGGCGCCATCGTGCTCGCGGTCCACATATTGGCGGCGTGTATAGCATTGCCGGGCGCTCTTAGGCAAGGGGGCGTCGCCGGCGGATCCGCGACGAGGCCACCGGATCGCAGCGGCGGCTTTGGGGGCCGGCGGCGGGGCGGGATGCTCGCCGCCTGTCGCGGAGCGCCGCGGATATGCTATACTTACTGTCCTGATGAAGTTCCTAAAGCGCCTAGCGCCCTTCGCGGTCATCGCGCTGGCGGCTTTCCTCCTCGTGGAGTTGCCGGACATAGGCCCCGAGCGCTATACCGACCTCGCCGCCTTTTTCCGCACCGAGCTCGGCCGGCAAGCCTACTCCGGCTATGCGGTGGCGGTCGTCAAGGACGGCTCCCTCCTCTATGTCGATGCTTTCGGCCGAGACGGCGCCGGGGATCCCCTCGCCGTCGACACGCCGCTCTGCATCGGCGCGCTTTCCAAGTCTTTCGCGGGCTTCGCGGCCCTTTCGCTCGCCCGCGAGGGCAAGCTCGATCTCGACGCGCCGGTGCGGACCTACCTGCCCTGGTTCTCCTTCGCCGCCGGAGGAGCCGGCGGTGAGGGCGCAGCGGTGACGCCGCGGCATCTCCTGTCGCATACGAGCGGAATCTCCGACCGCGATTTCGACGATGTCCACCCGGGCGCCCTCGATCTCGATTCGGCCGTGCGCGTCCTGGCCACCGCGATACCGCGGGCGGCGCCGGGAGCCGAAACCCGCTACCTCAATACCGACTACCAGGCTCTCGGCCTCGTTCTCGAGAAAGCTTCCGGCCTGCCCTACGACGAACTCCTCGCCGCGAAAGTGTTCGCGCCTCTCGGCATGAGCAAGAGTTCCGCCGCGCCCGGCAAGGTCGCCGGAGCCGTTCCGCCGGGCAACGGGTCCTTTTTCGGCGCTCCCGTCCCGCGCCGCCAGGCCCTCTTGCCCTTCGGCGCGCCCTCCGGGTATCTCGTTTCGACCGCGGAAGACCTCGGCCGCTATCTTGCCTTCCTCGTCGCGCCGGAAAAGCTCAAGAAGAAACCGCCGCTCCCCGCGAAGGCGGTGCCCGTCCTCTTCGCGCCGCTCCTGCCGTCATCCCCCTATGCCTTCGGTTGGCGGATCGAGGGCGAAGGCCCGACCCTCCGGGCTTCGCACGGGGGGTCACTCGAGGCCTTTTCCGCCGAGGCTGTCGTCTGGCCCGCCGAGCGGGCCGCCGTCGTCGTGGTCGCCGCGCAGAACAGCCTGCTGCAGTCCATGGTCTCGATGCCCTCTCTCATCGAAGGCGCGCACTCCCTGATCCGCGAGGGCTCGGCGGCACGCCCCCTTCCCCTTCAGCGGCTCTACATCCTGCTCGCCGTGACCGCCATCGTCCATCTCCTTGTCTTGGCGCTCCAGACCGGCTTCGCCCTCGGCTGGGCGCGCGACATGCGTTGCCGCGCCGAGGCGCAGGGGGGCGAGACCGTCGTGCGCCTGGCGCGGATCCGGGCCGTCTTCGGCATCGTGGTCCGCGGCGCCCTCTTCGCGGCGACGCCGTTGGCCTTGACGGCCGTTTTCGGCCGGAAGGTGACCTGGGCCGTCGTCTTCCAGTTGGAGCCGGGTCTCGCCGGTTGGCTGGTCGTGGCCTGCTTCTTCGGCATCATGCGCAACCTGACGCGCCTGGCCTGGCTCCGCGGCCCGCGGCAGCCGACAGGGGCGCGGTAACCGCCGTCAGGCCTCCACCAACCGCCGCTTCGAGAACGGCGCGAGAAGGAACCGGGTCAGCACCTTGCCGGTGCCGAGCCAAGCGATCCGGGTTCCGCTCCGCCTGGCGGCGAGGATCCGCGGCGCGAGGAAGGCGGCCACCGTTTCGGGCCTGTCCGCCAGGATGTTGAAGGCCCGCGCGCTCCTCCTCCATTTTTCGGGCCCCTCCTTCTCGCGGTTTTGCAGGATGAAGTCGGTCACCATGATGCCGGGGCTCAAGGCGCCGATTTTGACCGGCTGGTTTTCGGCCGATGGGCGAGCACTGTCCCTGGGGCCGGCTGGTTCTTTGCGAGCACTGTCCCCCTTTGCCGCTCGCCGCGCCTCGAGGGCCAGGGCGCGCCAGAGATAGGCGACTCCGCGCTTCGCCGCGCCGTAGACGGAAAGCCCCGACATGAGTCGCCCGTCGGATCCGTGGCCTTCGAGCACCCAAAACCAGCCGCCGGACTCGGCGAGGGTCGGAAAGGTTGCTTTCGCGGCGAACATCGGGCCGAGCAGGTCGGTGCGGACCACGCGCTCCATGTCCGAGGCTGGTACTTCCCATATCCGCCCGGGTTCCTGGTTCACGCCCGCGTTGGCGATGTAATGGTCGATGCGTCCGAGGAAGGCTCGCGCCTGGACTAGGAGCGCTTCCGTATCGGCGTATGACCCGGAATCGCCCCAGCCTCCGGAGATCCGCGCTCCCGACCGGCCTTCGCGGAGGCCAAGGAGGGCTTTTTCCACCGACTCGCGGCTGTTTCCGGTGATGAACACCTTTGCTCCCCGGTCGAGGAATTCTTTCGCCAAGGCCCTGCCGAGGCCTCGCGTTCCGCCGGTGATAACGATGCCAAACGTTTCGTCCATAACCGCTCCTTGCCGCCTCTTGCGTTTGTGTCGCGGCCGGAAATCATCCGGTGCCGGGGAGGACTGTCTCCGGGCAAAGAGGCCTTGGGCAAAGATACCGTGGCGCGGCGTTCCGGGAAAGGCGCCGATAGTCCCCATCCCGTCTTCCCTAAACGACTTGCGGATTGTTATTATACGTATATGGTATCCGAGCTCGTCATCGGCGATCCGACTTGGCCCTACACCAAGGCCAAGACAGCCGTGCTCATCGCGGCCGCGGCCGCCATACGCGAGGACGGTCCTCGCGCCGCGACGCTCAAGAACATAGCCTCGCGCGCCGGGATCACCGAGCCCGCGATTTTCCGCCATTTCGAGGGCATCGACGGCCTCTTCAACGGGCTCTTTACGATGGTGGAACGGATGTACGACCGTTTTTCCGCCTGCTACCCGGAGGATGCGGTCGGACTTGCGCGGTTCCGTGCCGCCATGCTCGGCTCGATCGGCGTCTTCGCCGATTCGAAGGATTTCGCCTACGTCATCATGCACGCGGAGCAGGTTTTCCGGGGCTACCCCGACTTGAAGCGGCGGCTGGACGAGCTGAAGCGCCGCGACGAGGCCAAGGCCCTCGCGGCCTTGGAAGAGGCGCGCGAACGCCGGGAAATCCGCCGCGACGTCGAGATCGACTCCATCGCCACCGCGGTGATCGGGATGTTGCACATGACCATCGTCTTCTGGCTGGATTCCGGTTTCGCCTTTGACCTGCGCGAGGCCGGCGCCAAGCGCTGGTCCGACGCCGAAAGGCTCATGGAGATGCCCCCGCCCTGTACGGACAATTAGGCGAGGCCGGTACCCGGCTTTGGGGAGCCCCGAGCGGGGCTCTTTTCATTTTGGAGGGTTTTCGGCGCTTCCGTCCGCCGCGCCCCAATCCCTGACGCGGCGGAGGCGGGAGAGACGCTCACCGCCGACGTCGTCCAGGGCGGTGTCGAGGATTATGCGCGCGATGCTTCTTCCCGCTTCTTCTATTTCGCGGCGGGGGAGAAGTATCTGCGCGTCGATCGCGTCGAGGATGCGGCGCTGGGTCTTCTTGGGGAAGAGCGCGAGGATACGCTCGTGGACTGCCGGTTCCATGCCCTGCATGGCGGTGGCCAGGAGCTTGTCGTCGGTCCGCTTCACGAGCGCCTTGAGGCTGCGCTCGTCGAGGCTCAGCACGGCAAGGCTCAGTTCCTTCACGTATTCGGGGTCGTTGTAGAGCTCTTCTTCCTCGCCGATCTCGACCTCCCCGCCTTCCTCCAGGTTCTGGACGATGGCGATGAAGGCGGCCTGCGCCTGGGCTATCTCCTCGCCGGAAAGCCGGGTTCGAAGATAGGCCGCGTCATCCTCGAGGACGGCGCCGCCGATCTTGCCGAAACAGGGCCGCGCCAGGTCGACGCTTTCCTGCGGACAGCCGGCGAGGGCCGCCGAGGCCAGGGAGCGGCCGGCTTGCCGGAGCGCCCGCTCGAGGGAGACTCCGTCGAGGGCGAGTGTCCGGACGAGATCGGGCAGATCCCCCGGGATGAGGAGGGTCTGGGCCTTGCCGCGGCGGCGTTTTACGCGCTCGGTTATCCAGGCGCTGGACTTGTCGAAGTACTCGGCGCCGAGGAAGGCGGTCATGCGGCGAAACACGACAAAGTGGTGCTCGCGGTCCGCGATGCCGGCGAGCCCCGACCTCGTAAGGGCGAGCTCGAGGCGCGTGCCGGGATCGAGGTCCTTGGAAACCGGTTCGAGTTCGAAGGCCTGGTCAAGCGAATCGGCGTCCGCCCCTTCCGAGAGCAGTTCGAGCCCGAAGCGGAGCGTCTTTCGGCGCTCGAGCCGGATGGCGTCGGCGATGGCCTTGGAACCGCTCGCGCGCGCCGCCTCGGCGACGACGGCGATCCGGCAGGCGAGGTCGAAAAGCGCGTCCTTTTTCTGTCGGGAGACGGCGGCGGCCTTCCAAAGGTTGAAATCGGCCGCCGTCAAGGCGGCGATCACGAAGCGCTCCCCTCGAGTTCCTGCAAGGCGGCCAAGGCCCGGTCGGCGCCGAAGTAGGCGACGAGCTTCCTTACCATGAGCGCCGGTTCGTCTCCCTCGGCGAGGGAGAGGAGCCCGTCGACGATGGCGCAGGAGCGGAGGAAGGGCCAGCCCTTTTCGTCCGCGGCGAGAAGGTAGGTGGCGAGGATTTCCTCGAGAGCCTCGCCGGACAATCCTTCGGCTACGAGGCGCAATCCGACCTTGAAGAGGGGATCGTCGAGGCCCGACAATTCGCTTTCGAGGGCGAGGTAGCCCTCGCGCCGCGTCGTCCGCGAGAGTTCGACGAAGCGACGGATGAGAGGACCGAGCGCCCTCTTCTCCTCGTCGCCGCAAGCGAGCCTGCGGGCGAGCTCCGCGTTCCATCGAATCATGCGACTTCCTCCTCGGTACTTTAGGGCTAAGTATACGCCGCTTGCCGCCTTCTTTCAAAGCGAGGCGAGGCGCTCCGCTGTTTTTTCCGCGAGCCCGGCGCGATTGTCGGCGGTAAGCTCGACGATCGATGTCGTTCCGGCCGGGAACCGCGCGGCGAGCTTGCCGGCGAGGGAGGATCGCACGGTGACAAGGAAGGAGCACTGTCCCTGCTCCAGCGCCTCCGCGATCGCCTCGAGAAGGGGGCGAAATCCCGAGTCGAGCTCAAGTTCGAGGGGGCCGATCTCGTCGAGGACGACCAGCTTGGCCTTCGACGCGATGGCGGACAGGAAGGCGCCTGCGGCCCAATGGATGGTATCCCGGGAAAACGAAAAGGGTGGCAGGCTCTCGCTCGTCGATCCTTGCGGACGATCCCTGGAAGCCGTGTCGTCCATCGGCGGATTGCCCGGCTGGGGCCGGTTCGGTCCAAGACGGGGACCGCCCAGGTCGATGGTCCGGGAACCGAGGCGGCGCGCCTCCCCGGAGGCGAGGTCGCGGGCGAAGATCTCCATCGGGAGGCCGTCGGCGCGCCGCTCGCTCGGGCTGACGACTCCGCCCACCTCGATGCCCCGCTCGCGCAGAAGCTCGGTGATCCGGATCGCGGCGCTCGTCTTTCCAAGGCCCCGATCGCCGCAGAGTATGATGATCTTGGGTTTTCGGCCGGTCGACATGCCGTACTCTAGCCGACCGGCGGGCCCAAGGGCAACGGATCATCGCGCGCGGCGGGTTATGGAGCTTGTGTGGGGACAGAGCTCGGTGTCGCGCTCGATGCCGTCACGTGCGAAGCCGCGTCCTGCTAACCTGCGCCAGGATCGAGATAGTCGAGGACTGTCCCCGGGTACGGGATCGAGATAGTCGAGGACTGTCCCCGGGTACGGTCGCCGGGTACGGTCGAGGACTGTCCCCGGGTAGAACTTCCCCCGACCGCTCGATTTCTCATTTGCCTTGACGGAACAAGGGTGTCGCGTATAAAACTATTTGACGATCCTTCGAGCCCATTCCCCTAAAGGCAGCGCCGCATATCGGACGTTGTCCATGGCGAAGGGCCATTGGGTGCGGCTGGAAACGGCGGCGCCTTCCGCGTTTGAAAAGGAGGATTCCGTGCGTCGTCGCATCTTCGCGGCGGCTGCCCTGTCCTGCATGCTCGCAGGGGCCGCCCCATTGGCGCCAGCCTTGGATATCGACTTTCCCTCGCAATCCGTTCGCCGGCTCGGGCAGGCCGAGCTCGAGGCGCGCGCCGATCTCCTTGTGCTGGAGGATGGAAGCAGGGCTCGGGGATTTGCGCTCGGGGAGGTCGTTCCCTTGGCGTCCGAGGTCTGGAAGCTCGAAGCGCGGGGGCGGGCCGCAAGCCGGGTTTGGGCCGATGAGGCCTTGGGCGAAAAATTGTTTTCCCTGTATCTCGTCGAGGGGGAGCCCCTTTCGGGTAAATCCGGCGCCAGGCCGCAGGTCGCGGCCGCCGACGCGTCGGGATGGGACCTCGTCGTCGGAACGGAGCGCTTTCGCGGGGTCGAATCGATCCTGGTCGAGGGTGAGGCGCTTTCCGAGGACGGACTTGAGGTTTGGCTGGCCTGGGAGGGCGTCGCGGAACTGAAGGCGGAGATCGCGCGTTTCGCTTCGGAGCACGGCAAGAAGATAAAGGCCGTGGAAGTGCCCAATACACAGTCCAAGCTCCTCGCGGTCGCGCGGGCGGGCGGCACGTTGCCTGATCTCGTAATGATCCAGTCGGATTATGTCCCTGCGCTCGCGGGAGGCGGACTCCTGCAGAGCGTCGATTACTTCCGCGATCCGCGGCTCGAGGCGAAGGGATACGACGCGTTCGCTTCCGGGGGAAAGTCGTGGGCCTCGCCCTTGTACTTCGACGCCCAGCTGGTGTTTTACAACCGATCCCTTTCCGGCGGTGATCCTCCGGCCGATTGGAGCCTCGAGGATCTCGTCCGGCGGGCCCGGGCGGTCAAGGGGAGGGTCAAGGCGCCCCTCTCTTGGAATGTGTACTCCGCCTATTGGCTCGTGCCCTTCATGTCGGGTTTCGGAAAGGCCCGGCTCGTGGAGGCTGATGGCCGGGTGATTGTCGATGACGTTCCGA